>CACYKE010000001.1 GCA_902774925.1 uncultured Prevotellaceae bacterium
TGGTGGGCGCAGGCCATCGCTTCCGACAAGGTCACTGTGAAAAAGATTGGCACACAAATTGTGCCCGCACTGACGCCCGTGCTGCTCACCTATGGCGGCACAGGACCGCTCTACCTGTCACGCTATGACGGCGATAACCCTGGAGCTGCCACCGATTTCGAGAACAACCTCTTCAAGGGTAGCGTAGACCCGGGCGGACACACTATGACCGATTCCGAGATGCAGAGCAACTTCCTCACGCTGGGACGTCCCAAGGGCGACCAGACCTTCGACCACCTGGGCTTCTACCTGTATCATCCCAAGAACCATGTGCTGCCGTCGTACATCGCATGGATTGCCGCCAACAATGTGCCTCATAATGCCCTGGCTATGGAGTTCGACGAGAGCGAGACAGCGGACATTCAGACATTGGACAATTTGACCATTTCACCAACCGACAATTCTATCTACGACCTGCAAGGCCGCAAATGGTCTAATAGTCAATTGTCAAATGGTCAATTACCCAAGGGCCTCTATGTTGTGAATAGAAAATTAGTAATCATCCGATAAAAATCCTACCACTATGAAAAAGATTGCTAAGAAAACGTACATTAGTCCAGAGATCATGGTCATTGACCTGCCTTGCGAGGTATTGCTTACCACTTCCACTTCCGTCATAGACCCCTATGCAGGGGAAGAGACGATAGACATTTCGCTGGACATTTTCCAGTTGGATCCCACCGGGGGAACATTCGATGCACTATAATATATATACCACAGACAAAACGTGAATGTGGCGGCACGCATTCTGCGCAAGATAAAGCCCCTACTTTGTATCATTAAATTTTATAAACTATAAAAATATACTTTACAAAATGAAAATCATTGATTGCGAATTCCATTATTATTTACCTGAGTTGATGGACTATCTTGCCACGCGAGATGAAGCCATGAGGTATTATCCAGAGAAAAAAGTGCTGGAAGTAAGAGACAAAATCTATGCCCAATTCAGCGCAGTGACAAACACCTATCCTGTTATTGACGAACTGATGAATTTCGGGGCGGAGAGAGTGGCCGAAATGGACCGCAACGGCATCGACGTCGCTGTGTTGTCTTCTTCGCCGGCATTGGAGGAACTGCCCGAAAAAGAGTGCATCTATTTCGCTAGGAAATCCAACGACGCCGTGGCCGAACTCATCAAGAAATTCCCCGACCGCTTCATGGGCGCTGCCATTTTGCCGACGCCCTATGTCGATGAGGCCATCAAGGAACTGGAGCGTTGCATCAAAGAATTAGGATTCAAATACTGGCACACGCATTCCAATTATAAGAACGAGCACCTGTATGAAGAGAAATATCTTCCGCTGCTGGCCAAGGCCGAAGAGTTGGGCTGTGCCGTCTACGTTCATCCGCAGGCTTCCGACGACAAGGACATGAAGGATATGGGTTATGTGTATTCTTCGCCCGGTCTCGGTTTCGGACTGGATGCCATGAAGACGTCGCTGCGACTGATTCTGAACGGCACCTTTGACAAGTTCCCCAAACTGAGAATGATTCTCGGCCATTGTGGCGAATACTTCCCGTTCATCATCGGCAGGGTGGACAACCGTTTCGAATGGATCAAGGACGATGAGGTGAAGATGAAGCACAAGGTTTCCTACTACTTCGAGAACAAGAATGTCGTCATGACGACCAGCGGCATTATGTCTAAAATCACCTTTGAGTGTACCAAGAAGGCTTTCGGCATCGACAGCATCATCTTTGCTTCGGATTATCCCTACGAGTCTCTGTCCAACATGATGAAGTTCATGGACACGCTGGATTGGACAGAAGAGGAAAAAGAAAAACTCTTCCACCTGAATGCCGAGAAGTACATTTTAGGTTAGTCATACTGGGACCCATACATCAACAGGACTGTTCTTTTTGTGTAGAAGTACACAGAAGGGACAGTTCTTTTGGTTGCTTGCCACCATCATGGTGTGTGGCTGTCAATACGCCGGCCACCAGTAAAGAAGGTACTTTCGATTAATAAAAAAAGAATGATTTCTTTGTTTTGTTCTCACTTATTTGTATCTTTGCAGCAAGAAAACGAATTGATTATGCTTGTAAAGACCTATACTGCTGCAGTAAATGGACTGGAAGTGACAACTGTCGCCTGTGAGGTGAGCATGTCGCGTGGCGTGCAGTTCCACTTGACGGGACTGGCCGACACCGCTGTTAAGGAAAGCCACGACCGCATCAAGGCAGCACTCATCAACAACGGTTTCAAGATGCCCACCATGGACATCACCGTCAACCTGTCGCCAGCAGATATCAAGAAGGAAGGTTCGAGTTACGACCTGCCGCTGGCTATTGCCATCTTGGCCGCCAACGATAAGGTGAACTGTGACCGGTTGGACAAATATATGCTCGTCGGTGAGTTAGGACTCGACGGACGTTTGCAACCAGTTCGCGGTGCATTGCCCATCGCTATTAGGGCTAGGGCAGAGAAGTTCAAGGGTCTCATCGTACCCCAACAGAACATCCGTGAAGCGGCTGTCGTAAACCAGTTGGAGGTCTATGGCATGGAGACACTGTCGGATGTCATCCGTTTTATGAATGGTGCCGACAGTTACCAGCCGACCATCATCGACACGCGTAAGGAGTTTTACGAGCATCAGAACCATTTCGACATCGACTTCAGCGACGTGAAAGGTCAGGAGAGCGTGAAGCGCGCCTTGGAGGTAGCGGCCGCTGGCGGTCACAACCTCATTATGATTGGTCCGCCGGGATCGGGAAAGTCGATGCTTGCCAAGCGTCTGCCGAGTATCCTGCCACCTCTGTCGTTGGCCGAGAGTCTGGAAACCACACAGATTCATTCGGTGGCTGGTAAACTGAACCGTGACACAAGTCTCATCAGTCAGCGCCCCTTCCGGGCACCCCATCATACGATATCCCAAGTCGCCCTTGTCGGCGGCGGTAATAATCCGCAGCCTGGCGAGATATCACTTGCCCATAATGGCGTACTCTTCCTCGACGAGATGCCTGAGCTGTCGCGTTCCGTCCTTGAGGTGTTGCGCCAGCCGTTGGAAGACCGCAAAATCAGCATTGCCCGTGCCAAGTACAGTGTAGAATACCCGTGCTCGTTTATGCTGATAGCCTCGATGAATCCCTGTCCTTGTGGTTATTATGGTGACCCGACGCACCATTGTGCCTGTACACCGGGACAGATTCAGCGTTACATGAACAAGATTAGCGGTCCGCTATTGGACCGTATCGATATTCATTGCGAGATACAGGCTGTACCGTTTGCACAGTTGAGTCAAATGCAGCCCGGTGAACCCTCTGCCACCATCCGCGAGCGTGTCATTGCAGCTCGCAAGATTCAAGAGGAGCGGTTCCGTCCGTATAAGGGCGTTCATAGTAATGCGATGATGAGCGAGAAGATGCTTCATGAATTTGCTGAGCCTGATGATGCCAGTATGGAAATGCTGCGTATGGCGATGGAACGGTTAAAGCTGTCAGCGCGTGCCTATACACGTATATTAAAGGTCGCCCGCACCATCGCCGACCTTGCCGGCAGCGAGCGGGTAGAGTCGGTACATATTGCCGAGGCAATAGGCTACCGCAACCTAGACCGTGGTGACTGGGCCGAGCGGGGCCTTTAGGAGGGAAGATAAATCCACGCCATGCACCCTCTTAGTAAAAAAAGGCTCTCTGCTGCGCAATAAGGCTGCCTTATTTGGCAATAACCCTGCCTTATTGCGCAATACTCTCTGGCTGGGGTTTTAGTTAGTCATTAGACTGTTCTTTGGCGGCTTTTTTGGCGGCTTTGGCGGCGGCTTTTTCAGCTTTGCGCTGGGCTTTGGCTTCGGCTTTGGCCTGTTTTTCGGCAGCCTTGGCGGCGTCTTTGGCGGCTTTGGCCTCGGCCTTGGCGGCTTTTTCGGCGGCTTTCTGCTGTTGCTTCTCTGCTTTGCGCAGCTGTTTTTCGGCATCAAGGGCGGCACGGTCCTCACGCTTCTGGGCCTTGCGGGCTTCCTTGTCGGCACGCTTCTGCGCCTTGCGGGCTTCCTTCTCAGCCTTCAGCTGGGCTTTCTCCTCGTCGGTGAGGTCGCTCTTGCCGAAGAGGTGGAGCTTCATCTTGGGCTTGATCTTCGTCTTCTGCATCTCGTTGGTATTGGTGAACGAGAAGGTGCAGCTGAGGTCCATCCACTTGCCGGGGGCGTCGAGGTTGCCTTCGGCGACGGCGCCATTGCTGACGATATTGACGGTGAGGTCGCGCGTGCGAACAAATTTATATGACGCGCGCGACACATGCGCGTGGACTTCGCCGATGGGCAGCTTGCCGCCGAGGCGCTTACGCATGATGGCGGTGCGGGGCTTCGAGATGTCGATCTTGAAGGTGGCGGAGGCGGCGACGGGGCCGATGTCCTTCATATCCATGACGCGACCAATCTCCAAGGAGTCGGTGGAGGCCTGGCCCGAGAGGTATTTGTTATTCTCGTCGAGGGCGAAATAGAAATTGAGTGCGCCGGCGGCGGTGGTCAGGCGACCCTGGAACTCCTCCTTCTTATAGAGCACATTGAAGGAACCGGCATAGTGGATGGTGCCGAGGGCGTGGAGCTGTTTCATCATCAGGCGCTTGACAGGGAACTGCTTGATGATGCGTTCCTTGCTGCCACCCTTGGCTTCCATGTTCTCGACATCGAAATGGACGCGCAGCTGGGTCTTGTTCTTCAGACCGCTGATGGTGCCGCGGGCAGCGACCTGCAGCTGCTTGTCGGCAGTATTGACGCGGACATTGTCAAAGCGCAAGGTGGTGGCATCGCCACTGAAGCGCACGCTGAGCAGGAGGGGTTCGGAGAAGTCCTTCAGCACGGGGGCGAAGGGTCGCGAGATGTCCTTGAGGATGGCGCGGCCATGGATGAACGACGTGCGGAAACGGAAGGGACGGCCCTGCTTCTTGCTGGGCAGCTGGAGGAGGGCCTTGCCGAAGCGCAGCGTGGTGTTGATCTGCTGGACGAAAAAGTCGCGCAGGTGGAGGCCATCCTTGTTCAAGTAGAAGTTGGTATGTAGGTCGCGGACGTCGACACCCATGATGGTGTCGCGCACGGTACACTCGGCGAGGCGGCCGAAGATGGAGTCGGGCTTGGTGAAGTCGACGTTGAGCTTCATGTCGGCATAGGCGTTGACATGCTCGGCATCGAAGAAGCCGCGCTTGGGCTTGCCGGCATTCTTGCGCGGGTGGTGGTTGTTGTTGGTGAAATGGACGCCGTGGATGTCGGCAAAGACTTCGCCTTCGCGCTCGCTACGCAGGGCAATGTTGGCGATGGTAGCGGCATGGCTGACCTGCCACCCTTTCTTGTTGGTGCGGTCCCAGTGTGCGGCGACGCGCTCGATATTGACACCGAGCTTGTTGTTCTTGCCTTCCTTGAAGGCGAGGGCACCGAGGGAGAAGCGGTATTGGTTGAACTGCACGTCGATGTCCTCGGCAGTGAGGCGCGACATGGAGAGGGCTATCTTCTGCTTCTTCTTCTTCAGCTCCTTGCGCACGGCCTTCTGGTCGGGGTTGTGGTCGCGCTTGAAGGCGTCGAGGATGAACTTGTAGTTCGGCACGGAGTCGATGGAGTCGTGGCGGATGTGGTGGATCTCGGCATGGATGCCCTTGAGGCGGGCCTCCTCGATGCGTACGACGCCGTCGATGATGAGCGGCATGAGGTCGGCCTTGACCTTGAGGAGGTTGGCACGGAGCATCGGTCGCTGCTGGCGGTCCTCGACATAGAGCCCGTAGAGTTCGGCATTGAGGGTGACGAGGTTGATGCTGACGCTGTCGATGTCGACGCGCGTCTGGAGCTTGTCCTGCAGCATGGTCTTGGCACGACGGACGAGCTCGTTTTGGACGGAGTTGGAATTGACGAGGCAGAATCCTGTGACGAGCAGGATGACCACCAGAATGACGAGCGCCAGGACGGCGCGGAGTAACCACTTAAACACGGACTTCATCATAGAACCACGATTTTTATTTTACGAACACGAATCTCACGAATGACACGAATTGTTTTAGGAACACGAATCGCACGAATCGTACGAATCTTTTTATTTCAGCAGCTGGGTGATTTTGTCTTCGAGCTGTTGGGGAGCGAGGTTGCGGGCCTGGATGAAACCGCTAGCATTGAGGATGATGTTGCCGGGGACATCGCAGATGCCCAGGCGCGAGATCAGTGGCGACTGCCACATACGGCCGTCGCAGACAGTCTTCCACGGCAGCGAGTCGCGCTCGACAGTCTCGCGGCACTTCTTGATGTCGGCATCGAGACAGATGCTGACGACGGAGAGGTTGGCGCCCTTGTCCTTCTTCAGACGCTGCAGGCGACGCTGGATATCGGTGCTGGAATAGCTCCACGAGGCCCAGACGGTGATGACGTTGACCTTCGCCTTGAGGTCGGCGAGGGACACGTTGCGACCTTTGACGTCGCGTTCGGAGAAGTCGGTGAGGCGGCCGTTGACCTGACTATGGCGCATGCCGTCGAGCTGGCGTTTCCACGTGGCAAGCTGTTCGTCGTCGGGGTTCTCCTTCTGGAGGAGGGAGGCGAGGACGTAGGCTTGTTCGAGGTTGGCCTGCGGTTCGGCGAGGAAGTAGCGCTGGAGGAGATAGCGGCTGACGCGCGAGCGGGGGTGTTTGTCGATGAATGTGCCTACGGCCTTGGGGACGTCGGGCGGCATGAGTTCGTTGAGTTGCATGCGCAGCTCCGTCATGTCGTCGTTGTCGTCGGTGCCCTTGATGATCATCTCCTTCATATGTGAGGCGTTACCCTTGATATCGACCTCTTCGCCGGGTTCGGCAAAGACGGGCTGTTCGGAGAAGTTGGGGAAGACGACGACGAAGGTGGCGGGATGGCGCAGCTCGGTTTCGTAGGTGAACCGTCCGTCGCGCACGACGATGGTGTCGATGCCGCTGATGGCTCCGTCGGGGCTGTAGATGAGGAATTCGGCCTGATTGACGTTACGCAGTCGGCCGGTCAGCCGGAACTTGTTGCTGTCGACCCCGCAGGACGACAGCAACAAGACGACGGAGAGTAAAGCGAACACGAATCTCACGAATCTCACGGATTATTTGCCGACGTTGCGGAGTTCGAGGTCGTTGGCAGAGTAGGTGGCGAGCTTGCCATCCTTATCGACGGCCTGACGCAGGAAGAAGCCTGCCATGCCCTCGTTACCCTGACGGGCGCAGACGATGGCCTGGAGGTAGTCGGTGAGTGCGTCGGCGGGTTTCACGGCACGCAGTGTCTGTGCTGCCGAGGCATAGTCCTTGTTGAGGAGCTGGGCGAGACCGGCACTGTTGGAAACGACATTCTGGAGGTCCTGAGCGGCCAGCGAGTAGTTGCCCTGTGCGAGGTGGAGGTTACCCAGTGCCTCAGCGAGGTTGTAGGCGCCGGCAGCCTTGCTGATATAGTTTTCGGCAGCCTGCAGGTCACCCTGCTGGAGTGCGAGCATGCCGAGGTTTGCAAAGACCTCAGGACAGTTGGGGTTGACGGCCTGTGCCTTGTCGAGCCACTGGCGTGCCTCGGCGAAGTCGCCCTGCTGCCAAGCCAGTGTGGCAAGGTTGTTGTAGGCGCGGACGTCCTGAGCATACTGACGGACGGTCTGCTGGAAGATGGTCTTCTTCTCGGCGGCATCGTTGGTGAGCGTGGCGGCATAGAGCATCTCCTCGACGCTGAGCTGTGAGGCGTCGCTCTTGAACTGCTCCTGGATCTGCTGGTCGTCGCGACCGATAGTCTCGTAGTTGATGGTGAGGCGTGCACGGCGCAGTTCGGGGAGGATGCCGTCGGCGAGCTCGCGGAAACCGGCACTCATGTTCTTGATCTGCTGTTCGCGCTCCTCGGGATCCTTATACATCGAGAGGACGCGGAGGATGACATCCTTGTCCTGGATGTTGGAAGCGGCGACGAGCTGCTGGAAGCCCTCCCAGTCCTGGGCGGTGTAGTTAGCCTCGACATTGTCGGTGAGCTTGGCCTGCTTCATCTGCTGCTTGACATAGCCCTCGGCATTCTGCTGACGCTTGTTGGCGAGTTTCTCGTTGAGGGCGAAACCACCGTCGGGCGAAGCGTATGCCGACACCTCGACATTCTGGAGGTTGAGGGTCTCGCGCTCGTTGCTGATGCGCTTGAGCATGGCGACGAACTCCTGTACGGAGCCGCTCTTCAGCTCGCTCTTACGCAGCTCGGCCTGCTGGATGAGGAACTTGATGTTGGCCTCCTGCTTCTGGGCGACGATGCGCTGGTAGGCATCCTGAGCCGTGCAGCCGGCAGACTGGAGCAGCGTCTGGTGCCACAGTTCGCTGGTGGCGATGACACCGTCGGCAACCTTGACGGCAGGCACTTGAACCTGCTTCTTGCCGATCTTGGCATCGAAGGTGAGGTAGAGCTCGCTCTTCTGCATGGCGTCCTGATAGGGGAAGGTGGTCTTCATCGTGTAGTGGCCGCCGAGGAGGTAAGAGATGGTCTGGTCGTTGCCGAGCACCTTCTCACCCTGGAACGTGGCGGGCTGGCCCTTGACGGCCTGCTGTGCGCCATCCTGCGTGAAGCGCAGTTCGGGGACGACCGTCACGACGGCCTTCTTGTTCATATACTTCTCTGGGAATGTGCCGTTGACGGTCGCTGTGACCTGTCCGGCCTCTGCCTCCAAGGGGTTTGGAGTCACTTTGAAATTGTCACTTGTCAGTTGTCCTAACTTTCCTGAACACGAGGTCAAGAGCAGTACGCCCAGACCTAAAATCAATCCTTTTGTTTTCATATAATTCTTTTTCAATATTGGAATTTGCCGCGAAGGTACGAAAAAAACGAGGAAAAACGACGTTTTTTACTGTTAAATAAACTTATTGTTGTGCAATGCGATGAACCGATGGGCGCGCAAGGCCGCATAATAGAATAGTACGCCCGTGAGGAGTCCGGCGATGGCATCGATGGCATAATGGGCATAGATGTACACCGTGGAGAGGCACATGAGGACGTAGAAAGGCAGGACGACGAGGGTGAGCCAACGGCAGTGGGTGCGGCGGGCTAGGAGCAGGACGACGGTGGTGATGCCGACATGGCTGCTGGGGAATGCCGCCGTGGGCCGTTCGCCGGCGTCGTGGGTGATGTCGAGCAGGTGGTAGAAAAAACCATCGCTCCACCCTGGTGCCGCCATGCGTTCGCTGTGGGTGAGGAACCAGTCACCGATGTTGGGGAATATGCCTTGTGCGATGTTGTCGGTGCCTACTGCGAGGTAGTAGAACTGCGGTCCTGTGACGGGGAGGAATATGAATATGAGGTAGTAGGCGAAGAATGATGCGAGCATGACGAATGCCGCCATGGGGAACTCGTCGTAGCGACGGAAGAAATAATAGAGCAGCAGGAGCGTCATGAGGGGGAAGTAGCTGACGTAGCCGAGGCACATGAGTTCGGAGAACCATCCCCAGGGGACGTACTCGGAGAAGAGCAGCGAGGGCTGGCAGGAGAAGACGGCCTGTTCGCAGGCGGCGAAGAGGTGGTCGAGATTGGGGAGGATGCGGTTGAGTTCGTAGGTGTCGGGATACCACCACGAGAGAAATACCATCTGGATGATGACGCGCAGCAGCAACATGAAGCGGGTGGGGCGTATGAAGTAGATGAGGAATGCGGCCACTGTCGCCTCGATGTAAAAGACGCGCAGTGCCATCATGGACTTAAAGTCCGCGAATTCGGACAGGTTGAAAGCGATCAGGATGATGGTGAAGAAGGCGTAGGCGAGCCCCACCAATTCGAAGGTGAAGGGATGCCAGCAGAACCGGTCGAACCTGTCGTCGTGCGTGAAGAAATCCTTTATAGCCATTTGTTTTCCTTATACCATTGAATGCTGCGACGGACGCCTTCGGGGAGTTGTACCTGTGGACTGAAGCCCAGTTCCTGACGTGCGGGTTCGATGTCGCACCGCCAGTTGCGCTGTCGCATGATGTTGTATTTGTCGTCGTTGAGTGCCGTGACCTTGCCTGTGCGGCGTGCGATGCGTTCGCCGACGAAGGTGATGACGCGCAGGAGCCAGAGTGGGGCGGTGATGCGTATCCACCAGGGGTTGCCGAGTTCCTTGCGGATGAGGTCGCTGAAGGTGGACGACTGGTAGACCTCGCCGTCGGAGAGGAAGTAGCGGCGCCCTGTGACACCTTTCTCCAAAGCGAGGAATACGGCCTGTACGACGTCAGTGACATAGATGAAGGTGATGTCCTGCTGTTTAAAGCCTACGGCGAAGTCGGTGTGGGCCTTGATGCTCTTCGCCATCATGAAGTAGTCGCGTTCGCGAGGACCGTAAACCCCCGTGGGACGAAGGATGACGTAGGGCAGCGGCTGTTGGCCGTTGGCAATGAGATGGTTGTTGTTGTCTTCCAGCCATCGCTCGGCGTCGAGCTTGCTCTGGCCGTAGGCGGTGTTGGGCTGTGGCGTGTCGCTCTCGCGGATCTCGGTGTAGGGCTGCTCTTCGCGGATGGCACCCATGATGCTGAGACTGCTGATATAGACGAAACGCTCGATGCGCATCTGGAGGGCCTCCAGGATGTGAACGAGATGTTGGGTGCCCTCGGTATTGATGCGATGGAAGTCGGCTTTGTCGAGACATTTGGTGACGCCGGCGGCATGCACGATGTAGTCGAACTGCAGCCCGGTGAGTTGTTCGGTGAGCTGCGTCTCGGACGAGAAGTCGAGTTCGATGAAGTTGATACGGTCGTCAGTAAGGAACTGGCGTGAGCTGCTCTTGCGTACTGCGGCCCACACTTCGAAGCCCCTGCGTAGGGCCTCTTCCACTATGAATGAGCCGATGAAACCACTGGCTCCTGTAATCAGTATCTTTTGATTCATATGCTTCGGACTAAAAAAGGGACTCCGCTGAGTCCCGAACCTTTTGTTAACCTTAAATCTAATACTATGAAAAACACGTTGCAAAGTTACGAATTTACGTGAAACCTGAAACGTGAAACCCTAAAAATATGAGGTACGGGAGATTGTTTCTTGACTTAAATCAACTTTTTTTTAAAGTTTTTTGCCGAAAATTTGGTCGGTTGGGAATTAATTGCTATCTTTGCAAACGAAAGAAGACATGATAAGAACTTAGGATTCCGACGGAGCGAAGAGTCGGGATTCTTTCTTTTTTACGTCTGAAGACTGAAACAACAAAATAAATTAAAATATAAACATTATGGCATACATGTCACAAGAGGGCTATGACAAGCTCATAGCCGAACTGCACCGCCTGGAAGCGGTGGAACGTCCGAAGGCTTCGGCAGCCATTGCTGAGGCTCGTGAGAAGGGCGATTTGAGTGAGAACAGCGAGTATGATGCCGCCAAGGAGGCTCAGGCCCATCTGGAGGATAAGATCAACAAACTGAAGGCAACGATTTCTGAGGCAAAGATTGTGGATACGTCGCGTCTGAGCACTGATTCTGTGCAGATCCTGACGAAGGTGGAGATGACGAATCTGACGAATAATGCGAAGATGAGCTACACCATTGTCAGCGAGAACGAGGCCGACCTGCGTGCCGGCAAGATCAGTATCAAGACGCCGATAGCGCAGGGTTTGCTTGGCAAGAAGGTGGGTGACGAGGTGGAGATAACGATTCCCCGCGGCACCATCAAGCTGCGCATTGAGAACATCAGCATTGCATAAAAAGTTAGAGAAGTTATGGATATTTTCGCAAAGATTGCTGCCGGTGAGATTCCCAGCTATAAGTGTGCAGAGAACGAGGAGTTCTATGCTTTCCTCGATATCAATCCGTTGGTGAAGGGCCATACGCTGGTCATTCCCCGTCGTGAGGTGGACTATTTCTTCGATATGGACGACGACGAACTGGCTCGTTATCAGCAGTTTGCAAAGCGCGTGGCCGTGGCCATCAAGAAGGCGTTCCCCTGTAAGAAAGTGGCTCAGGTGGTGTTGGGACTGGAAGTGGCCCACGCACATATTCACCTCATCCCGATGCAGAGTGAGGCCGATGCCGACTTCCGTCGTGAGAAGCTGAAGTTGAGCGAGGAGGAGTTCAAGGAGATTGCTGCAAAAATCCAGGCTGCATTCGTATGATAGGAGTAATTCTTGCAGCGGGAATGGCGAAACGCCTGCGTCCGCTGACCGATGCGTGTCCGAAATGTCTGCTGAAGGTGGGCGAGCGCACGTTGCTGGCTCGTACCGTCGATGCGATGATTGCTGCCGGCATCAACGAGTTGGTAGTGGTGACAGGCTATCGTGGGGAGATGTTGCGCGGTTTTCTGACGGAGCATTATCCGCAGTTGAACATCCATTTCATCCATAATGCCGACTACGAGCACAACAACAATATTTTCTCGCTTTGGATGACGCGTCCCTTTACCGATGGCAAGGACTTTCTGTTGATGGATAGTGACATCCTGTGTGATCCAGAGGCTGTGCGGCGGATGGTGAACGAGCAGGGTACGGCCCTGGCGCTGAACCGCCATGAGTGTGGTGAGGAGGAAATCAAGATCATCACCGACGAGACCGGTCGTGTCGTGGAACTCAGCAAGACGTGCAGCATTGCCGATGCCATCGGTGAATCGGTGGGTATCGAACGTATTGCCGCAGACTATTCGACGACATTGTTCCGTGAGTTGGAGCAGATGATAGAACGCGAAGGACTCATCGACATTTTCTATGAGCGTGCCTTCGAACGACTCATTCCCCAGGGACATCATTTCCGCGTGGTGGATACCACCGATTTGTTCTCCATTGAACTGGATACGGTAGAGGACTTTGAACGTGCCAAGGGATTGATTCCCAGCGAGTTATATTAGGTGTCTTTAAACACGAACCGCACCATCACGAAGTTTGTTGGTACGGCGATGGCATATACGGCGAAGGGAGCCACTTCTGGACTGAGTCCCAGCCATATGAAGAAGTTGAGCAGTACGATGTGCAAACAATAGTTGACAGCATGGGCTCCACCGAAGCCGATGCCTTTGCGTACTGATGTCTTGGCGTGGAACGTGAAGTAGGCCGAGAGGTAATAGTTGCACAAAAAGCTGAGCGCGTAGCCTATGGTGTAAGCTATGTTGACATTCATCCAGTGTTGCAGCACCCAGTAGATGCCGTAGTGGAGGGCCGTGGAGATTGTGCCTACGATTACAAAGCGGATTAACTCATTGAAAGTCTCACGTTTTATCATATTGTTTTGTGCTTTTGGCTACAAAATTAATAAATAATTATAAATTATCGGTGGTAAATACTTTTTTTTTTGTACTTTTGCACATTGAAACGATAAATTTATGGGGCTGAACATGATTCCATTTAACAAACCATATTGCTCAGGACGAGAACTGAGCTATATTCACGAGGTATGTCACTCGACGACCATGTCGGGTAATGGGCAGTACACAAAACTGTGTCACGGTTTCTTCGAGAAACGCTATGGCTTCCGCAAGTGTCTGCTTACCACGTCGGGTACCGACGCCTTGGAAATGTGCGCCATGCTGTGTGAACTGAAGCCTGGTGACGAGGTGATAGTGCCATCCTATACCTTTGTCTCGTCGGCCATCGCTTTCCTGCGTGAAGGAGCCAAGGTGGTCTTTGCAGACAGCGGTGCCGATAATCCTAACATCACCGTCGAGCAGATAGAGCCGTTGATTAATGAGAAGACCCGTGTCATTGTCGTGGTTCATTACGCCGGTGTGGCTTGTGATATGGACGGAATTATGGCACTGGCCGAGCAGCATCATCTGCTGGTGGTGGAAGATGCAGCCCATAGCATCGACTCTTTTTATAAAGGTCGCCCGCTGGGAGGTATAGGTCATCTGGGCGCCTTCTCTTTCCACGAGACGAAGAACATCAACTGCGGCGAGGGTGGAATGCTGGTTGTCAACGACGAGCGTTTCATACGCCGTTCAGAGATCCTTTGGGAAAAAGGCACCAACCGAGCCGAGTTCTATCGCGGAATGGTCAACAAATACGGATGGTGTGATATGGGGTCGTCGTTCCTGCCCTCTGAGTTGAATGCTGCCTTCCTATGGGCCCAGTTAGAGCAATTGGACGACATACAAGGTCAGCGTCGCC
Source organism: uncultured Prevotellaceae bacterium (assembly GCA_902774925.1). Taxonomy (GTDB): domain Bacteria; phylum Bacteroidota; class Bacteroidia; order Bacteroidales; family Bacteroidaceae; genus Prevotella. The sequence goes on from CACYKE010000001.1 coordinate 14,020, forward strand.
GTATCTGGGAAATCTATGACAAGGCCCTGCGCGGTCATCTGCCGGCAGGATTCTCGTTGCCCGAACTGCCCGACTATGCCAGCAACAACTACCACATGTACTATCTGCTCTGTCCTTCGTTAGAAGCACGGACATCGCTGATGAACTATCTGAAAAACAATGGTGTGCAGGCCACCTTCCATTATCTGCCCCTGCATTCCAGCAAATATTATGAGGACAAGCACGATGGCAGACAGTTGGCAAACTGCGACCGTTATGCCGACACGCTGGTGCGCCTGCCTTTGTATTACGAGTTGACAGATCGTGATGCCTCCACCGTAGCCCGATTGGTGTTGGAAGGTGCAAACCGACAACGCGTATGAGGAAACTGCAAGCATTTTTCGCCAAGCCGTTCTTCCACGACTACCGTACGTTGTTCGGATTGTGGATGCTGTTGCCTATCATCATGTGGCTGGCGAAGATGAATCGCGCCAACAATTATTTGATTTATCGCGGCTCGTTCTGGAACGCAGTCAGAGGGTGGAACCTCTATCTGCCCAATCCCGCAGAATATGCCGATACTCACCACTACGGACCGCTGTTTTCATTGCTCTTTGCTCCCTTCGGCATCGGACCGAAATGGCTGGGGCTGTTGTTATGGGGAATTGCGCTTACGGTCTTTCTCTATTGGGCCATCCGCAAGTCGCAGTTTACGAAGTACCAACAGATATTTATTCTCTGGTTCTGTGCCCACGAGATGCTGACGGCTCTGTTTATGCAACAGTTCAATATCGCTATTGCCGCAACCATATTGCTGGCATACTATCTGATAGAAAAGGAAAAGGACTTCTGGGCGGCGTTCTTTATCATGCTTGGAACGTTTGTAAAGCTGTATAGTATTGTGGGACTGGCCTTTTTCTTCTTCTCGAAGCACAAAGGGAAACTCATCGGTGGACTGGTGTTTTGGGCGGTGGTGATGTTTGTGCTACCCATGCCGTTCTTCCACGGTTGGGACTATATTGTGGAGCAATACTACAACTGGTATGTCAGTCTGGCTGAGAAGAATACGCTGAACGCCGGATCTATCATGCAGAACATATCGCTATTAGGAATGGTTCATCGTGTGACGGGTTGGGAATTCAACAACCTGTGGCTCATCATTCCCGGGCTGGTATTGTTCGGAATCCCTTACCTTCGCATTTCGCAATACAAGCACGTTGCTTTCCGCCAGACGTTGTTAGCAGCGGTGATGATGTTCATCATCCTGTTCTCTACGGGCAGCGAATCCAGCGGATATATCACCCCCTTTATCGGCATCGTTATCTGGTATACGGCGGCTCCATGGCAACGCACGGGATGGGATGTGTTTCTACTGGTATTTGTCTTTATACTTTCCAGTATGTCGCCCAGCGACCTTTTCCCAGCGTATCTGCGTAAGGAGTTCGTGCAGCCCTATGCCCTGAAGGCCTTGCCAGTTACCATTATTTGGCTGAAGCTGTGCTATGAGATGGTGACAAAGGACTATAGTACAATAAACATTAAACAATAAACGTGAAGATATGGAACTTTCAGTAGTAAGTCCCTGCTATGGTGCTCCCACGTTGCTTCGTGAACTGGTGCGCCAAATCACAGAAACGGTGGTGCAATTGACCGACAGTTACGAGATTATCCTGGTCGAGGATGCCAGTCCCGACAACAGTCGTGACATCATCCGCGAGATATGTGCCGAAGATTCCCACGTGAAGGGTGTCTTCCTGAGCAGGAATTTCGGACAGCAGGGGGCTCTGAATGCCGGCTACGATACATCCACAGGCAATTATGTGGTGACCTTGGACTGTGACCTGCAAAACCCGCCGGCACAGATACGTGACCTGTACCTGAAGATCAAGGAAGGCTATGACATTGTGTTTGCCACACGTCGCAATCGCCCCGATACCTTCTTTATGACCCAGGGCTCGCATGTATTTAACAGGCTGATGGGTTTCCTGACCGATACCCGTCAGGACGAATCGGTGGCAGAGTTTGCCATTTTCAGTCGTAAGGTCATTGATGCTATGGCTAAGATGGGCGACTATCACCGCTATTATCCCCTGATGACGCAGTGGGTTGGTTTCAAGACGGCCAAGGTTGATGTGGAACATGCCGTCAGGACAGATGGCAAGAAATCGTCGTACTCTACCAGGAAACGCATCGAGTTGGCTGTGAGTACCGCTGTCAGCTTCTCTACGAAGTCGTTGAGGCTTATCGTCTATTTCGGCACGATGGTGACGCTGGCAGCCATCATAGGTGCCATTGCACTGGTCATCAAAACGGTTGTTTTCGATACCCAAGTCAGTGGTTGGGCCACGTTGTTTGTCTCTATGTGGTTCATTGCCGGTATTATGATTATGGTGATGGGTATCGTGGCTGTCTATGTCGGTAGCATCTTCGACGAGGTCAAGCGGCGACCGTCCTATCTGATAGGAGAAACGTTGAACGTGGAACAATAAACAATCATTCAGATGATATTGAAGCGAATAAAGAGCGGGGTGGTCTGGTTTTTCTCGAATCCCACGTGTGTCTTTTGGCTGGGAATGGCTATAGTACTGTTAGCCACCAGTTTAGAGGTGTTCCGCGGGCGTAACACCAATTACTTCGACTATCAGGACTCCACCCGTATGTTCTGGGAAGGGTTGAGCCCCTATAATATGGAATATGCCCAAGCTCATGCCATCTATTTCCTCTATTCGCCAGTGTTCAGCGTTATCTTCGCTCCAATCTTCTATCTGCCTTGGTGGTTAGGACCATATGTATGGAATGTAGGAAACTATAGTCTCTTTGCGCTGGCTATCAAGTCGTTGCCCCAGCAATTGGACAAATATAAGCATTGGATATTCCTATTCCTGCTTTCTGTCATATTGCAGACGGTATTCTGCTATCAGCATAACATCATTGTAGCCTACATCTATATCTTTGCCTTCATTCTTTTGGAACGAGGCAAGGGCTTTTGGGCTGTTTTCCTGATTATGCTCTCGGCTACGACAAAGGTTTATGGTGCTGCCGAACTGGGTATCTTGCTCTGTTATCCGAAGTTCTGGCGTAATCTGGGCTATGCCGTCCTATGCGGTGCTTTCTTCCTGCTATTACCTGCTGTCAACACGAATTTCGACAATGTTTTTGTACTCTATCAGCAGATGTTCGATATGATAGCATCGCACCATAGCGACTCAGACTTTACCGGCATCCTCTTCGCAAGGGGACTCAAACCTTTCCTGCTGCCTAACTATCGACTGGTTCAGATAGTTGTTTTCTGCGTGTTGGGTGTACTCTTCTTCTGGCGATACAAGCGGTGGGGCGACTTCCGCTTCCGGGTGCAGGCATTGGCCGTCCTTAGCGGCTTTATGATTCTTTTTAGTGATTGTCCTGAGACTCATACCTACATCATTACTTTCCCGTTCTATGCGATGGCTTTCTGGTTGCAGCCCAAGCGAACATGGGTGGACTGGACCTTGTTCTGGTCACTGGTGTTCAACTTCTGTTTCCTGCCTACCGACGTGCTGTGTCCGGCTTGGTTGCATAACTTCATTCATCGTACTTTCTGGTTAGATGTCTATACTTATTTCTTCTGCTGGCTCCGTGTGCTTTGGTGGGCAGTTGGACCTGTCAACGCGCCTGAAATGCCTGTCAAGAAAGCTCTTGTATCCATCGTGCTATTGTGTTTACCCATGGCTCTTATGGCTCAACAGAAGGTTCCTGTATCCAAGACTTTTAAGGTAAAGGGTGTGCAGTTCAAGATGCGGTTTGTTCAGGGGGGGACGTTTACGATGGGTGCTCAGCCCAACGATACATTGGCTGATGCAGACGAGATCCGACATCAGGTGACATTGAGTGACTACTATATTGGTGAAACAGAAGTGACTCAGGAGCTGTGGGAATCGGTGATGCCCAAGAACCGTTCCAAGCAAAAGGGAGCCCAGATGCCCGTAGAATATGTGACCTACGACATGTGTCTGGAGTTTATTGCCAGACTCAACCGGATGTCGACGAGATACAAGTTCCGTCTGCCCACAGAGGCAGAATGGGAATATGCAGCCAAGGGCGGCCGAAAGTCAAAGGGATATCTTTATGCCGGTAGCAATGACCCTGCTGATGTGGCTTTCACGACAGACAAAGACTTTGACGACCATCACAAACCCGTTAAACAACTCAGGCCCAATGAACTTGGACTCTATGACATGTCGGGCAATGTCTGGGAGTTTTGTGCCGACTGGTATCGCAAGACGCCAGATAGAAAGCCCTCCCGTTTTTTTCACGTCATCCGTGGCGGTGCTTATGACTGTTCACCACGATACAGTCGTGTTACGAATCGTTTTATGTACGATGAACGCCGCCGACGGATGGAAGTCGGTTTCCGTTTGGCAATGGATGTCAAATAATCCTATTTCTTGTTGATATAATCCGGGAAGGTTAGTGACCAGCGTGATCGGCTCCATTTGCGTTGTAGCGTTTCATAGTCGGCTATCTTACTATATGGTAGTCGTTTTTGTAGCCAAGGCCGCTGTACCTTGTCCTGTACGAAATTACCGTATATCTCAAATTCGGAGAAGGCCGATGGTGTCGACAATGTCCTGTCATAACTCTCTATGGCCGTTTCCAGCCAAGGCTTTCCCGAATAGTGACTAATTGCCTCATGTAGTTTCTTTAATTGTTCTTTATCGAACAACATTTTATGGTCGACATACGACAGGTTATCCAGTTTCAAGTCGGGCAGCAACCGATGGAGGTGATCGATGATGGGCTGATGATACTCATAAGTCATATAGAAGACGGTCTTTCTGTCCTCTGTCAGAAAAACGTGAGGACGGATGAGTACATGATCGGCATCAATACACAGATAATACCGGCACGTCCCCACATTTCCGCTTAGTTTCAGCAACTGTTGGAAGAACCATCCGCTACGGTCTCTGACGGTACCATCAGACCACTGGATATGGAGTTTCAGGTCCTTTGGGTTGAATCCAAAGACGGAACTCTCATCCACAAAAACAAGTCCATTGTCTTCGCAGAACTTTTTCACTTCATCCTGAGGAGGCGCAACAATATAGATATTTTTGATGGGATGTGGCACGCAATGACGGATTCCCTCCAGACAAAGAGGAAAAATCTTCAAGTCTTTTGCGACAAGTGGAATAACGACATCAATAGGTTCCTGTGCTGGCTTTAACTGTGAATGATGCTGCCATGCAAACAGGCGATAGCGTATCTTACGGATTTGTGACATAGTTGTTTTATTTGTTATAACGAATCAACATCTTAACGTATTCTTTCATCTTCTCTTCGTTACCTTTCGTTATGACTGAGACGGATTCCATCTGTCCTTCCGCAAAAGTATAGAACTGAAATTTGTCCCTCAACTCAGCAGGTATATCTATGAGTTTGATATATTCTGCTGGAGCCTTCTCCTCAATCAGTCCTTCTTCCATGATGGTTTCTATCACAATCTCTGCCACACGACGATGGGAGATCGGATGATTGCCGCCAAGGTTGTATATTCCATTCTGGAAGTTGTCGGTGACCATAGCCCTGTACATGACTTCTGCCACATCATCAACATATACGTGATCGCGCTGAATATGATCCTTAAAGAGATCGATGAACCCGTTTTCTCTCATCATCCGATAGAAGCGGTACACGATATTGGCGTTCTTGCCTTTATGGAATTCGCCCCATCCAAAGACATTGAAGAAACGGAAGCCAATCACCTTCCTGTCTTCTGCCTGATTGATGTTGGCATCCACATATTTGTCGAAAAGCCATTTCGACCAAGCATAGATATTATGAGGCATCAGGTGGTCAAGACCTCCATCCTGTTTTTCCTTGTTGCCATAAACGGCCGATGATGACGCATAGACAAAAGGAATGTTTCTTTTGGCAGCATAGTTGTAGTACATCTTCGAGAACTCATAGTTCATGGTCATCATTACCTTGGGGTTACTCTCCAATACATCGGCATTAGCTCCAATATGGAAGACACCTTCGGCATGACCGATACGTTCCAAAGCATTATAAACAGCGTCCAGTCCATCGCTATAATCAATATAATCAGTGAATTGGAGCCCCAGCAGATTCTGCATCTTCGTCTCATCGTAGTTGTCTACGATGATGACGTCGTTGATACCATTTTCGTTCAGTTTCCTTACCATATTGGAGCCTACGAAACCAGCTCCACCTGTTACAATATAACTCATTTTCGGTTCAGATTTTTATTTCTTTCCTTGGAATATAAACTATCGGATTATAGTGTATGATGGTCGACCCTTCATTTTCCAGTTCAAAGGGAACGTGCATCAGTTCGTCCAACTCGTTGATGATATGTTGCTGTTTGTCTTTCTCTACATAGAACAACAGGAATCCTCCACCTCCTGCTCCCAGCAGTTTTCCACCCAAAGCTCCCGCTTTGAGCCCTCGCTGGTAGAGATCGTCTATTTCGTTATTGCTGATTTTGCTGCCAGTGTCTCGTTTTAGTTTCCAAGTGTGATCAAGCAGTCGTCCGAAATCATTCATGTCAGAATGCTTGTCTTCCAGGATGGTTTGTGCATCATTCACCAGGCTCAGCAGTTCCTTCAACTGTCTGGTCTTGTCGTGCTGCTGGCTCATGGTATCTTTCTGTATCTCCGAAGAGAACCGCGAGATACCGGTAAAGAACAGCATAAGATTGTCGTTTAGCAGTTTCTTTCGATCCGGGTGTATGATGATGGGCGACACCTTAAAACTATTATCTCCGAAGTCGATTCTGTTCAAGCCTCCATAAGCTGCTGCAATCTGGTCCTGCCATCCACCTGATTCCTTGCAGCGTTCACGTTCTAAGATAATGGCGTCCTCTGCCAGTTTGCGTTTGTCAGCATACTTCCCTTTCAGCGCATAAAAGGCGTGTAGCATTCCTACAGCAAAGGTACTGCTTGTGCCTAATCCGGTGCGTGCAGGGAGGTCACCTTCGTAAGTCAGGCGTATCTCGTGAATGTCGAGCATTCGCATAGCTTCACGAATAGCAGGATGCTCGATTTCGTCGATATGATTCACTCTTTCTATCCTGCTGTACACCAGTTCTGAGTAATAGGGCATAAAGGGCGGTAGGTGCCTGACGTTTACATAGCAGTATTTGTCGAATGTGGTAGAAATGACGGCGCCCCCATGTTCGTTGAAAAAAGCAGGCATATCGGTGCCTCCTCCAAAGAACGACATACGGAAGGGTGTTTTGCTGATAATCATATATTCTTGTTTTTTATGTTCTATACCATATTTTGGAACCAGTATTCAAATAGTCGGAAACTTTCCATCGTCATCTGCTGTTCATCGGCCGTGTCCATACGATAAAGAGGAATATCGCGGTACATCTGGGCAACCAGTGAGAATGTGCTGGGTGGACCTATCAGATAGTTACACTCAGAGAGCATAAACAAATCTTCGGGAGCATTGCCTTTCAGGTTGTGGATGCTAGCATTGGGACAGAGCTGTTGGAAACGTTCCTCAGTCACAGCACTGTCGTTGGTAGACAAATAGACATGAATCGTTTTCCCTGGATTCAACTCGGCAAAACGATTGATATGGCGTGCATACGTTTCATCATCGAAGAAAAATTGTCCATCGCGCCACTCTGCATAATCTCCCCGTCGGATATGGACGCCGAGACGGACGGCTGACGGCTGACGGCAAACGGCTGACGACTCTTCGGCCTGCTGCATCTTTGCCTTGACGGGTTCGGTATATTGCTCGTCCAGCGTAAAGAGTTCGCAGATTTCGTTGCGGTATTTCAGGAAGAGATCATAATAGCGCACGAACCAACCACTCACCACGATGTTTCTATGGCGCAGCATTTTCTGTTCTAGTTTCTCACGGTTGCAGTCGCGATGTTTGAAATTTGCTGTGGGCAAAAGTTTCAGTGCAGCAAGATACTTTGCCGTCAGATACAACCCAAAGCTAGTTAGGTTGGTGTGGCAGATGTGGAAGTACTGATATTTGTAACTGAAACGCATAGAGATTACTTTGCGCCCGTGTTCCCTGCCCCATGCATAAACATGGGCATACTGCAACAGGTTGTTACACATCTGGCTTTTGTCTCTGGCAAATATCATAGCGGACGGTTAGTGATATCGAAATATTTCTTCAAGACGAAGAGCGAGACGAGTTTCTCGCGCTTCTGATCCTTAAATTGTGCAACGAATTCGTGGGCGTGCCGGATAATGGCTTCAGCCTCATCGGGATGCGCTATATAATAGTTCAATCGCTCCTCCAAGTCTGAGAAGTCTTCTTTTACCTCTATATAGTGGTAGTTGGGAATGAGTGTTCCCTCCATAAACCAAGTCTCACACGTTAAGCGGGGAGTGACGGCAATACTATTCGAAGACATCACCCATTTGAGGTTTGAGGCCACATCGTTACCCTCTAACGACATAATAAACTTATAGTCCAGATGTTCGCCGATGGTAATCTTTTCCTGTTGCCATTCCGGATGCTCTTCGATACGGTCGGTAGAAGCGGTATCAATCATAGGAGAGCCGAACCAACGCTCCATAAACAGTTTGCGATTGGGCTTCACGTTGCCGTCTTTCGGATTACCCACATCACCGCGGAATATAGCAATGTTTTTCTTGTCACGCCAAGGTTTCTGGTCGTCGACAAACAAAAAGTGACGAACTTTGTTGAGTTTCAATAATACCGAACAATGATTGTCGTCGCCTATGGGTCGGCTTTTCACGATGGTAGGAACGGGTTGTAAGTCAGCAACATCGCCAGGCTTCACTATCCAGCGCATACGTCGGTCGAAATAGCGAGCCGTTTCCATTGCATCGAAGTAGTAAACCTTAGGGTGAATCATCGGCTGGTCTCCGATGCTGACAGCTTCCCGATTGAAAACCTCCCAGTCAATGGGTGTATCTTTCGACAGCTTGCAATAGTAGTTGGCACGTTGTAGCAACAGGTCGCGGTCGGCGTAACTGTCGAGTTTTGCCAACGCTCGTTTCAGCGACTTCTGCGTGATCAGCGTGGGTATGCACTGCCTCAGGTAGGCTTTGACAAAGAACTTCAATTTGTTGTTCTTACCGCTGTGCAGCGTATAATTGATTTTGCGTCTGTCCATTATGCTGCAAAATTACGATTTTTCCAGCAAATTGGCAAAAAACAGGATAATTATTTGCTGAATAAGCATAAATTTTCTAACTTTGCAGACGTAAACGACCACAAGCGCAAAAGAAAACGTCAATGTATCGAATACTCTTCACCGTCTTCTATCTGTTCTCGCTATTACCCATGCGAGTGCATTACCTTATATCCGACATGCTTTACCTCCTGCTCTATTATGTAGTTAGGTATCGTGTACGTGTGGTGAAGGGCAATCTCGCCTCGTCGTTTCCAGAGAAGAGTAGTGACGAACTCTTGGCTATCGAGCGACGGTTCTATCGCTGGTTTTGTGACAATCTGGTGGAAAGTGTTAAGCTGATGACCATTAGCCGTGAGGAAATGAAGCGCCGGATGATATTCACCAACATGGATGAGATTGATCGTGTGATTGAGGATGGTCGCTCCATAGCGCTCTATCTGGGTCATTTCTGCAATTGGGAGTGGATATCGTCGGTGCCGCTTTGGATTACTCCGAAAGCCCGTTGTGGACAGATTTATCATCCTATCGAAAATAAGGCTTTCGACCGCCTCTATCTTTATATCCGCCAACGTATGGGTGCGCTTTGCATCTCCATGCAGGACACGCTGCGTCGTATCGTAGAGTTTCGTAAGGCAGGCCAGCCTATCATTATTGGATACATCAGTGACCAGAAACCCCTTTGGACCAATATACACCATTGGGTTGATTTCCTTCATCACGACACCCCTGTGCTCACTGGCACTGAGCGTATTGCCAAGAAATTCGGACATGCAGTCTACTATACTGATGTGCAGCGTATCCGTCGCGGATATTATCAGGCCACCTTTAAGTTGATGGCAGATAACCCCTCTCAAATGCCCGATTATCAGCTTACCGATATCTACTATCAGCATCTTGAAGCAAGTATTCGTCAGGTGCCGGAGTTCTGGCTATGGAGTCACAAACGCTGGTCGCGAACCCGTGAGGAGTTTAACCGACGCTTTGAGGTGGTAGATGGTAAGGTTATTGCAAAGTAGGCTGCAAACGGTTGTGCTTCATACGTTCCATGTATTGCTGGATGATGGCTTTCAGCTCGCGCTCCATCTTCGTCTCGACATCTGTTTTCCCTTTTAGGTTGTTCTTCATCAGACGATCATCGAGTCTGTAAACGGTTTTCGTTTGCTGTCCGTCGAACTGAAGCACGTAGCCATATTTCACATATTGATAGATGCCATTGAGATAATTTACAGCCCAAGTGTCTTCTGCAGGTGTGTTCAGCACGTCGATGCCAAAAGCGAGATAGGTTTTGGAGTATCCAAGCATACCGAGAATGGTGGGTAGAATGTCGATTTGCTGGGCAATCTTATCTTCCGTCTTGCCTTCGGGCTGCGAAGGGTCAAATATAATAATAGGTGAACAGAATCCACCTAGGTCTGACTGGTATTCTGCGTGGTCACTCATGTTGGTGTGGTCGCTGGTGAACACGAAGATGGTATTGTTAAACCAAGGCTGACGTGAGGCTGTTTCGAAGAACCTGCCAATAGCCATATCGGTATAACGGATGCACTTATGGATTTCAAGACCCTCTTCTGGATATATTTTCTGGTATTGCTCTGGAACAACAAAAGGGTGATGACTGCTAGCAGTGAAGACTGCAGTCATGAAGGGTTCATGCATCTTTGACATCTCGTTGGCATAGTACTGCAGGAATGGCTCGTCCCAAATAGCCCAGGTGCCGTCATAATCGTCGGTACCGTGAGCTGCCTCGTATTCCGTGCGTCCAAAGTATTTCTGAAAGCCAGTCTTTCTTGCAAAGGCCTCAAAGCCCATCGAGCCATTCTGCGCCCCGTGGAAGAAGGCAGTCTCATAGCCCTCTTTGGCCAAAAGTCCTGCAAGTCCTGTATAATCGTTCATCGAGGCTGGGGTCAGGATGAAAGGTTCCACAAACATCGGAATGCTGGAGAGAATGCTAGGCATGCCGTCAATACTCTTACGACCATTGCAGAAACTGTATCTGAAAGTGGTGCTTTTGCTGATGAGTGAATCCACGTAAGGAGTGTAGCCCTTGTATTTTCCGCCTTCAAGGTCTTTGTTGAGTGCGCCGATATATTCACGGCCAAAACTTTCGACAATCAGGACGACGATGTTTTTTCTAGTAAAGCTAGAATCACTAGAAATTCTAGAATCTCTAGATAATATAGAATCAATAGGATGGTGCACTGGGCTATAAATGGCCTCCATATCTGCCTCGTTCTCGAAATAGGTTGGTACTGTGAATACGTTTTTGCCAATAGTTCGGATGAGGGAGAAAGGCGTGTTTAGCACCAGTGCGGCATCGGTAGGTCGCTGGGCGTATTGGTTGGCGTTGGAGATGGTGATTGGACGCACAGCAGTGGTAAAACCACCTCGGATACCGGCAACACAGAGCGGCACAATGAGAATCAGGCTGGCCAGATTGAGAGCGTGGTGTTTCTTTGGCGTGGCGTAAAGCCGCCAGAGGGGCCACATGACACCCACAAACAGCAGCACAAGATACCAATGATGAATAAACTCCGTTCCGATGATACTGCCCAGATTCCCTTCGTTGGAAAACTCACTGAATACCGTCGTTGTCGTACGACGCATCGTATATTGGAAATAGACGGAATCGGCAAGATTGATAGCTAATGCGACACCATTAATAATAAGGTATAGCCATTTGCAACACTGTTGATAGCCGCTTTGCTTGAAAGGCAACAGCATCAGCAGGATGTACAAGGCATTGGTGTAAATGATGGCTGAAGTATCGAAAAGTAGCCCGCCACGCCAGGCGTTGAAACTATAAGTAAGATAGTCAGTATTCTCCAAATAGTATTCTTGTCGCGCTATCTGATAGACGACGTAGACTAGCAGCAGATTCCACAACACTGCCAATAGGGGAGAATATGTCTTACTCATGAGTTTCTTCATCGTTCTTTCAAGTCTTTGGTAGCGGCCTGCAGGATAGCTTTAGCACGCTGCATCAGCATATCTTTATTCGCGCCATAGGAAGTCACTTCCCTGTCGCTGATGAAATCGTAGTTGACAAAACTGGTGGAGTCTATCATAGTGTAGCCGTCGTCATAGGTATGGATGGCAAAGGGGTGTAAATACGTGGTACTCAGAACATCACGGCTGAAATTGTAGTCGTCGTGGTTCAGTCCAAGCTGTCCTAAAAGTGTCGCAGCCAAATCGGTCTGATTGCATACCAAGTCTATCTGTCTGGCTTCCTTGACGGCCCCTCCTACCCATATCATGGGGATATGGTTCAGCAAAGGATAGGACTCGTTAAGACCATTGTGAACAATGCCGTGATCTGGCAGCATGACAACCAGTGTATGATCCCACAAATCAGTCTTTCGGAGTCCTTCTATGAAGTTACCCACACATTGGTCGAGGTAATAGAATGCGTTGAGTACCTCATCGTCGAAATGCTGGATGGGAACATCCCAGGGCACATGACTGCTAAGCGTGGAATAGCCAATCAGGAAAGGCTGGTGCATCGTAGTCGTCAGCTGACGGAGTGTCTCAAAGGTAATATCATCACGAACGCCCCATTTGGCTGTATTTTGCTCTTCTACTGTATAGTCTTTCTTCCAAGTCAGGTTCTGGAAACCTCCGGCAACAAGATAACTGCGCATATTGGTGAAGTTGATGTCGCCCCCATAGATATAATGGGTTTTGTAACCTCGCTCCTGTTGCAACGTGCGGGCTATATTCGGTACCGTGTTTGACTTAACGGGCATCTTCATCACCGACATCGTTGGGAAAGAGGGGTAACCACTCCACGTACAGACGGTGCCGCGATCCGTACGCCACGAATTGGCGTAGCAGTTCGAGAAATAGATTCCCTCGTGGGCCAGACGATTCAGGTTGGGTGTAACATCTGTTCGTCCGCTGATTTCCGTAAACTGACCTCCACAACTCTCCAACAGAATAAGGATGATGTTGGGAGTCTGTGTCGTCAACAGCGTATCGCAGTCTATGCTTTGGGTGTTATACAATTCGCTGACGATACGTTGGCTCTCCGAATCATCCATAAAGTGATAAGTCACATCATTGGTGGCAGTCTTCTCGAACGAAGCAAAGAAATTGAACACGGGGTTGACTGCTGAATGGTTCAGAAACTGGTTCTGAGAGAAATATACCTGTCCGACATTTGTCGTCGACTCGTCGAGCCCTCCGCGGATGCCTATGACAATCAGGGGGATCATTAGTATTCCGACGATTGTTCCGTAGATGGCGGACTTTTTGCTCACACTCTTCTCGCAGGCCGTCCGAAGTTTGCAGGCTGCATCCAAATAGCCTATCAGGATGATGATGGTTGCTATGAGAAGGACGATGAAGCGCCAGATGATATAGCCTGTGGTCACGCTTGCCATAGCCTCAGTAGGCGTTTCGAGGTATTGCAAGCACGAGGCGTCGAGCTTGAATCCCCAAAAGGGGTAGAGGCTCGTATCTGCTACGAAGGCAAGTGCGAAGGCAAAGGATATCACCAGGAAATAGACACGAAGCGTGTAGATAATCCATCTTCCTGAAATCCAGAGACTTGCCATCATTACGAGAAATGGCAGGCTGACGATATAAAGTGCTGTTGACAGGTCGAGAGTGATGCCGTGACCAGTGACTTGATAGATATCGGCATGAGCAAATTCGTGTCCCTCGTGACAAAAGAACATAAATGCAAGCTTTGCAACGGTGAATACGACCACCGTCCAAAGATATGTTCTTATCAGAAATATTACTCTTTCCTTCATTGTTCTTCTTTTAAAATAAGGAGAACCTCGGACAAAGGCTCTCCTTATTTATTATACAGGAATGGATATTATGCGTCGATGTTTGCGTAGGTGGCGTTCTTCTCGATGAACTGGCGACGAGGTTCTACGTCGTCACCCATCAACATTGAGAAGATCTCGTCAGCCTCAGCGGCATTCTCGATAGTTACCTGCTTCAAAAGGCGGTTCTCAGGATTCATGGTGGTCTCCCAAAGCTGTTCTGGGTTCATCTCACCAAGACCTTTGTAGCGCTGTGTATGCAGGGCTGTAGCGTTCTCGTCGCCAGCGACATACTTGTCGATGAAGGCCTGACGCTGCTGCTCGGTGTAGCAGTACTCAGAGAACTTCTTGAAGGTGCATTTATAAAGAGGTGGGGTAGCGATGTAGAGGTGTCCCTCCTGAATGACCTTCGGCATGAAACGATAGAAGAGTGTCATGATGAGCGTGTCGATGTGAGAACCATCGACGTCGGCATCGGTCATGATGATAATCTTGTCGTAACGCAACTTGTCGATGTTGGCCTCTTTCGAATCTTCGCCATCCACACCAAAACGAACGCCAATCGACTGGATGATGTTCATCACAGACTCAGCCTCGAAGACGCGGTGCCACTGGACTTTCTCAACGTTCAGAATCTTACCACGCAAGGGCAGGATAGCCTGGAAGTGACGGTCACGACCCTGCTTGGCAGAACCACCGGCGGAGTCACCCTCGACGAGGAAAATCTCGCAAACCTTGGGGTCTTTCTCTGAGCAGTCAGCCAGTTTACCAGGCAGACCACCACCCGTCATGGGGTTCTTGCGCTGTACACTCTCACGGGCCTTGCGGGCAGCGATACGTGCTGTAGCAGCCAGAATCACCTTCTCGCAGATGGTGTGTGCCTCCTTGGGGTTCTCCTCCAGGAAGTTGGTCATGGCCTCGCCTACGGCCTTCTGCACGGCTCCATTGACTTCGCTATTACCCAACTTGGTCTTAGTCTGACCCTCGAACTGAGGCTCGGCCACTTTCACGGAGATAATAGCAGTCAGACCCTCGCGGAAGTCATCCTGTGCCACCTCAATCTTAGCCTTCTCTATCTGCTTGCGCAACTGGTCGTCCTCGTCGGCATACTTCTTCAGCGTACGAGCCAAAGCAATACGGAAACCAGTCAAGTGGGTACCACCCTCGATAGTATTGATATTGTTCACGTATGAGTGAATGTTCTCGCTGTAGTCGCTATTGTAGAGCAGAGCGACCTCGATGGGCACACCGTCTTTTTCGGTCTTCAGACAGATAGGCTCGCCGATGATAGAGGTGCGATGACGATCCACGTAACGCACGAATTCCTTCAGACCCTCCTTGGCATGGAACACCTCAGGCTGCTTCAGATTGCCTTCCTCGTCAGGACGCAGATCGGTCAGCGTGATGGTGATACCTGCATTCAGATAAGCCAACTCACGCATACGACGGGCAATAATGTCGTACTTATACTCTGTCGTAGTGAAAATCGTAGGATCGGGCCAGAACTGCTGACGCGTACCTGTCTGATCGGTATCGCCAACAATCTTCACGTCGTACAGGGGCTTACCCTTCTCGTACTCCTGCTGGTAGATATGTCCGTTGCGGAACACCTGTGACATCATGTGCGTCGAGAGAGCGTTCACACAGCTGACACCCACACCGTGCAGACCACCAGACACCTTGTACGAACCCTTGTCGAACTTACCACCAGCGTGCAGCACGGTCATCACGACCTCGAGGGCCGACTTGTGCATCTTCTCGTGTTCATCGACAGGGATACCGCGTCCGTTGTCCTGTACGGTAATAGATCCGTCTTCATTGATGGTTACCTCGATGTGCGTGCAATAGCCTGCCATAGCCTCGTCGATAGAGTTGTCGACGGTTTCGTTTACGAGGTGGTGGAGACCCTTTTCGCTGATGTCTCCGATATACATTGCTGGGCGCTTACGCACAGCTTCCAGTCCCTCGAGCACCTGAATATTGCTCGCGGAATAGTTTTGTTCTTGATTCAGTTGTTCTTCTGTCATTTTAATAATGTAGCCTTATTGATTATTTAGGTTGCAAAGGTACTAAATTTCTGGGACTTAAACGAAAGAAAAGTGTTTATTTTTTATAAAAAATAAAAGACCGCGCTTCTTTTTGCGAAGTGCGGCCTCTATGCTTGGGTTATTTTTCTTTATCCCAGCTTGCTGATGTGCAGAGCAAGACTTGACTTCAGGTTAGCGGCCTTGTTCTTGTGGATGATGTTGGTCTTAGCCAGCTTATCCAGCATCTTCTGTACTTTGGGGTACAGGGCGGCTGCCTCTTCCTTGTTGGTCATAGCGCGCAGCTTGCGAACAGCGTTACGCATAGTCTTGGCATAGTAGTGATTGTGCTCTGCCTTCTTCTTGTCCTGACGAATTCTCTTCAGGGATGATTTGTGATTTGCCATTTTAATTTTTGTTTTTTAATTGTTTAACTTAAAGCTTGTGGGTCTTGCGCCTCTGTGGGCTGCCCTGGGCGGGTTTTTACACCCTCTGCCACCATTCCCCTCGCGAGTAGCACTTGGCTGTGCAGATGACAGATTTAAAATCGTGATTAAGCGAGTGCCATCAAGCTTGCTTGAATGGCCGAGCGTGAACGAGTTCAAGCCCGTGGCTTAATTTGTAGTCCCTAGGAGAGTCGAACTCCTCTTTAGAGAATGAAAATCTCTCGTCCTAACCGATAGACGAAGGGACCCCTCCGTACGCAAAAAGTTACCCAATTGCGCAAAAGTGGGTGCAAAGGTACTGCTTTTTTCTTGAATGAACAAATTTTCTTAGAAAAAAATGCGTTATTTGCGTATTTTTGTGTAATTTTGGGGCGATGTTAGTTAAAACGGAAGCCATTGTGCTCCATTCTTTGAAGTATGGAGAGACGCGTCTCATCGTCGATTTATTTACGAGAGAGGCGGGTCGCTTGTCGTGTATTGTGCCACTTCCGAAGACACCCAGATCGCGACTGAAGAAGCAATACTTCCAACCGATGACCCTGCTCGAAGTGGAGATAGACCTGCGCCAGCGACTACAATTGCAGAAGATGAAGGACGCGCGCCTATTGTCGGCCTACGCCACCATTCCCTTTTCACCAGAAAAGCTGGCGCTCTCGCTGTTCGTTGCCGAGTTCCTTTATCACGCCTTGCGCTCAGAACAGAAAAACGAACACCTCTTCGCCTATATCTGCGATTCCATGCAATGGCTCGATATTGCAGAGAAGAATTTCGCCAACTTTCACCTTACTTTTCTTATGCGCATGAGTCGTTTCTTGGGTTTTTATCCTAATCTCGACGACTACGTGGATGGTTGTGTGTTCGACTTGCGTGCAGCAACATTCTCTTTGCTGATTCCCACTCACCGCGATTTCCTGCAACCAGACGACGCGCGACGCATCCACACTCTCATGCGAATGGACTTCCCTACGATGCACCTCTACCGCCTGAACCGCATGGACCGTAACCGTATTGTTGACGTTTTGCTTCGCTACTACAGTCTCCACATTCCCCAATTTCCTGAACTCAAGAGCCTCAGTGTCTTGCAGGAACTGTGGGCCGATTGAAACAATCAAAGGGAGAAATCGGGGAAAGAAGCCCTGTAACTTCTGAGAAAAAACACTGAAGCACACCCCACTTCCTGTTTTTTCTTCATTTTTTCCCCTTTCTTTGCTTTGTTTTCAAAAAAATAACCTATATTTGCACCACGTTTCGAATGAGATACCATTTTTATAACTTAAAATAAAAACTATTATGAAGAAAAAGTATTTTTGGAACATGTTGGCTATCTTGATGGTCACAATGATGAGTGTTAGCTTTATTTCGTGTGGTGGTGATGATGAAGGCAGTGGTGGTGCAGGAGACTCTGCTATAATAGGAAAGTGGTATAGTGTCAATTCTACTTATACTGCAGGATGGATGTTTAATTCTAACGGAAGTTGCTTTTTTGGTGAATGGGGGAATGGCAGGACTGAAAAGTGGGGTGATGATGCCACGGGAAAATGGTCTACATCTGGCAATACCCTCACCGTTACATGGACTGACGAAGAAGGTTCCGATGTAGAGAAATACACATACACTGTTTCCAACGATGGAAAGACGTTAACACTTACTAATTCTAAAGGAAAGACAACTGTCTATACAAAACAATAATAATATGAACCAATATGAGATTAGAAACAGGGCTTGCTTTAATGCAAGTCCTGTTTTCTTCCACTAATATAAAGGGGGAAAGTGCCTGGCAAACAGGGATTTAGTGCCGATGTAACAGGGATGGAGTGCCTAGGTAAACGGATTCGGGCTGCAGCCCAAATTAATTCGGCCTCCCGCCCGAATTGATGCGGGCGGGAGACCGTATTATTGCGAGCGGGAGGTCGCAACCGACTTTTATAGGAGGGTAGGTAGCTCGTAAAGATGAGTGCTGTTCGAACCCTTGATGAGGATGTAACGACCAGCGGGCTGCTCTTGGGAGATAGCCTGCTTCACCTCGTCGACATTGGCGAAGGTGCGATATGGCTTTTGGCCATTGGCTTTTGGCCATTGGCTATTAGCTTTTTGGAATTCTGACCCCACGAGCCAAACCTCGTCGAACTGGGCTTCTTCGAGCAGGGCGATAATCTTCTGGTGCTCCTCTTGCGACACGTCGCCCAGTTCGCCCATCATGCCCAGAATGGCCATTTTGGGCGATACCTCCATCAGTCGGAAGTTCTCTAATGCGGCCTTCATGGAGGTGGGGTTGGCGTTATAAGCGTCAACGATGAGGTGATTCTTCTGCGTTTCCGTCAATTGCGAGCGGTTGTTGGTAGGCACGTAGCTTTCAAGAGCGTGATTAATCTGCTCGAAGGGGATGTTGTTGACGTAGCCTATCGTGATGGCTGCCAGCATGTTGTCAAGATTGTAGGCGCCAATGAGGTGCGTCTGGACAGTAAACCATTCGCCCACGTAGCCAGCATCAGCATCCTGCTCGCGCCAGCGGAATTTGAGGAATGGTGCACAGGAGATGACCTCGCCACGAATGAGGATATCCTCAGCGTCGCTCTGACCATAATAATAGATGTCGGGCTTTTGGCTGTTGGCTATCATTTCCATGAGGTGTTCGTTGTCGCGATTGACAAAGAGCGGACAATCGTGCGCCAACAGGAAATCGTAGAGCTCGCCCTTCGTCTTGCAAACGCCCTCGAACGAGCCAAAACCCTGCAGATGGGCGCGTCCTACGTTGGTAATCAATCCACAGTTGGGCTCGGCAGTCTCTACGAGTGTCTTGATATCGCCAGGATGCGAGGCGCCCATCTCGACAACGGCAATATCGTGGCTGTCGTTGAGGCGGAACAGCGTCTTAGGCACGCCAACGTCGTTGTTGAAGTTGCCCTCCGTTGCCATGACGTTATAGCATTCAGCCAACACAGCGCGAATCAGTTCCTTCGTCGTCGTCTTGCCATTGGTGCCAGTAATGCCAATGACAGGAATGTCGAACTGGCGACGATGCTCGCGAGCCAGATCCTTATAGGTTTGCAGGCAGTTGTCGACAAGGATGAGGCGCTGCTTAAAATCATCTAGAGTCTCTAGATTTTCTAGATGTTCTAGATTTTCTAGAGTCTCTGGCTCGTCGATAATAGCGTAGCTACAGCCTTTCTCGAGGGCTGACACTGCAAACTGGTTGCCATTGAACGACTCACCCTTTAAGGCCAGAAAGATACTTCCCTCTGGACAGTTGCGCGAATCCGTCGTGATACACGGATGTTGCTGGTATAGCTGGTATAGTTCTTCTATTTTCATGCTGCGAAGGTACAAAGAAAAAACGGACTACGGAAATATTTCTTCATTTATTTTTCTTCTTGTGGCGTTTTCATGTTGCGAGGATGGTGTTCCAGTATCTGTTGGCGCAGGGTACTCATGTCGATATGGGTGTAGATTTCTGTCGTGCCTATCGATTCGTGACCTAGCATAGCCTGAATGACGCGCAGGTCGGCTCCACCTTCCAAAAGCGCTGTGGCAAAGGAGTGTCGAAGCGTGTGGGGCGAAATTGTCTTGGTGATGCCTGCCTCAACAGCCTGTTGCTTGATCATAATAAGTATCATGGTACGCGTGAGGTGCGCTCCTCGACGATTGAGGAATACGTAATCTTCCTCTCCGGGCTTGATTTTCATGAGGTTACGGTCCATAAACCAGTAGTTCAACTCCTTGATGGCTTTGGGCGAGATAGGCACCAAGCGTTCCTTGGAACCCTTACCAAAGACGCGGATGTATTGTTCTTCCAAATAAAGGTTGCTGAGTTTTAGGTTTACCAGTTCGCTGACACGCAATCCACAGCTGAACAGCACTTCGATGATAGCACGGTTGCGCTGGCCTTCCCACTTTGACAGGTCGATAGATTGCTCTAACAGGTCGATTTCGCTGGTTGACAGGACTTCAGGCAGATGATCGCCTAAGACGGGAGATTCCAGCAATTCTGTGGGATCGTCGTCACGATAGCCGTCCAATTGCAGGAAACGGAAGAAAGCGCGTACTCCGCTCAAGATGCGACATTGTGAACGAGGATGGATGCCAATGTCATGCAAAGATGCGGCAAAATGCTGTAGGTCTGAAAGTTGCACGTCCTGAACCCGTTTCTTTTCTTCTTCCAGGTAGTTCAGCAGCTTCTCCAAGTCGCGCAAATAGGCATCAAGGGTATTTGCAGAATACCCTCGTTGCAGTTTCAGGTACCTTTTATAGGCCTTAACAACATTATTTACCTTGCTTTTCTTGTCAGTTTCCATATAATTTCTTACCTTTGCAGCTGCAAAGATACGAAAAAGTTTTGAAATATGAAAATTCAAATCATTAATGGTCCTAATTTGAACCTGTTGGGTGTTCGCGAACCAGGCATCTATGGCTCTTCGTCGTTCGAGCAGTATCTGCCGCAGTTGCAGGCCAAGTATCCTGACGTTGAGATAGTTTACTATCAGAGCAATGTCGAGGGCGAATTGATCAACAAGATGCAGGAGGTAGGCTTCTCGTTCGACGGAATCGTGCTCAATGCTGGAGCCTATACTCACACCTCTGTGGCGCTCCACGACTGTATCCGTTCGTTGAAGTGTCCTGTCATTGAAGTGCACATCTCAAACGTCCATCAGCGTGAGGAATTCCGCCACCATTCGTTTATCTCTGCTGCTTGCAAGGGCGTCATCTGTGGCTTTGGTCTCGACTCTTACCGTCTGGCCATTGAGGCTTTGCTGGTATGACCCTCGACGACTATATCCTTCAGCACATCGATCCAGAGCCCGATTACCTCTATCGGCTTTGGCGTGCTACGAATATCCACATGCTTCATGGGCGGATGGCTTCTGGTCATCTGCAGGGGCGCTTGCTGAAGATGCTGGTGACGATGATTCGTCCTAAAAACATCCTCGAAGTAGGTACTTTCAGTGGCTATTCGGCCATTTGTATGGCGGAAGGACTGGAGGAAGACGGTTTAGTATATACCTTTGAAATCAACGATGAACAGGAGGATTTTACGCGTCCTTGGATTGAGAATTCCCCTGTTGCAGACAAAATCCGTTTTATCATTGGAGATGCTGTGACGGAGGCTCCACGTTTAGGAGTGACGTTCGATATGGCTTTTATTGATGGCGACAAGCGCACCTATCGCGAGACCTACGAAATGGCGCTTTCCGTGTTGCGTCCAGGCGGTTTTATCCTGGCTGACAACACGTTGTGGGACGGTCATGTAGTTGATGCTGCCTACGATCGTGACCCACAGACACAGGGTATTGAGACCTTCAATGACTATGTGCTTCGCGACCAGCGTGTCGAACGTGTCATCCTGCCTTTAAGGGATGGCTTGACGCTCATTCGGAAGCGATAAGTAGGCAAAATGCACGATTTTTACATATTTTAGTAGCAAAATGTTGCTAGTTTCAACAAAAATGCGTACTTTTGCTTACAATTTGTAAACTAACAACGAAAAAGAAATGGATAAGATTGACAATCTTGATAAAAAGATACTCAGTATCCTGTCGAAGAATGCGCGCATCCCGTTCAAGGATGTAGCCGCAGAGTGTAACGTGTCGCGTGCTGCCATTCATCAGCGCGTTCAGCACCTCATTGAGGGTGAAGTCATCATGGGGAGTGGTTTTGACATCAATCCCAAGAGTCTTGGCTACTCTACCTGTACCTATGTGGGTATCACGTTGGAGCGTGGTTCTATGTATAAGAACGTCGTCGAGCGACTCCAGCACATCCCAGAGGTGGTAGAATGTCACTTTACGACAGGCCCATACACCATGATGGTGAAGCTCTATGCCCGTGACAATGAGCAGCTTATGCATCTGCTGAATGGTCGCTTGCAGGATATTCCTGGTGTGGTGGCTACTGAGACGCTGATCTCTTTGGAACAGAGTATTAAGCGTGATATTCCTGTAAATTTAGACGAGTAACAGCCGATGGACAATCGCTTTGACTGGCAGTCGTATCTGACGACAGCCTATGGTTCTTTTCCGGAAGCCAAGAGGAAACCCGTGATTGGTTTGACGGGTAACTATGGTGAATTGGCTTGTAAGCTCAACGAGGGCTATTACAAGTCTATTTGGCGTGCTGGCGGTGTGCCTGTCATCATTCCGCCTATTGCCGATACTGATGTGCTCATCAATACCCTTGAGCATATCGATGGTCTGTTGTTGACGGGTGGTGCTGATTTTAATCCGCTCTATGCTGGCGAGGAGCCTTCTCCACGTTTGGGTGGCATCAATGCGGAACGTGACCTACCTGAACTCTTGATAACACAGTTGGCCTATAATCGCCAGATTCCTATGCTGGGCATCTGTCGAGGCATCCAGACGTTGGTAATGGCCCTTGGCGGTAAGGTTCAGCAAGATATCAGCGACGTTGCGCAGATTCGCCATTCGCAAGATGCCGACCGTTCGGAACCAACTCATAGCGTTACCGTCGAACCTGACTCCACCTTATTTAATATATATAATAAGGAGAAGTTGTTCGTTAACTCCTTCCATCATCAAGCCGTCTGCGACCCTGGTGAGCGGTTCCGCGTGACTGCTCGTTCTGCTGATGGCATCATTGAGGCGATAGAGAGCCGTGAGTATAAAAGCATCATCGGTGTCCAGTGGCATCCGGAGTGTATGTCCGCGGAAGATGGTTCCCCCATCTTCTCCTGGCTCGTCCAGCAGGCTGCTGACTATCGTCGCACCTGTGATCTCCATCAGAGCATCCTCACGCTCGATACTCATTGCGATACGCCGATGTTCTTCCCTCAGGGTGTCGATTTCGGCAGTCGCGACCCACGCATCCTCGTTGACCTCCATAAGATGTCGGAGGGTCATCAGGATGCGACCATCATGGTGTGCTATCTTCCTCAGCCTCAGCAGGATGAGACGTTCTCGTCGAAGGTCGATTTCGACGTCAATGGCCCTACGGAATATGCCGACCTTATCTTTGACAAGATAGAGGCTATTGTCGAACAAAACGAGCAGTACTTGGCTATTGCGCGCACGCCTGCCGACCTCTATGCCAATAAGCAGCAAGGACGCAAAAGCATCATGTTGGGCATCGAGAACGGCCTAGCGCTCGATGGTCATTTGGAGCGTCTGCAGCATTTTGCCCAGCGTGGTATCGTCTATATGACACTATGCCATAATGGCGACAACGATATCTGCGATTCTGCTCGTGGTAACCACACGCATAACGGTATCAGTTCCTTTGGTCAGCAGGTGGTTCGCGAGATGAACCGTTTGGGCATCCTCGTTGACCTCAGTCATGCTGGCGAAAAGAGCTTTTATGATGCGTTGGAGATGAGTAGTCTGCCTATTGTGTGTAGCCATAGCAGTTGTCGCGCACTTTGCGACCATCCGCGCAATCTGACGGATGAACAGATGCGTGCTTTAGCAGCTAAGGGTGGGGTTATGCAGATTACTATGTATAATGGTTTTCTCGTGAAGGATGGCGAAGCTACAGTCCTTGATGCCCTGCGCCATTTGGAACATGCTATCGAGGTAATGGGAATTGATCATGTAGGTATCGGTACTGATTTCGATGGCGATGGTGGTGTGCGTGGAATGGCCAACTCGTCGGAATTGCTGAACTTTACCCGTTTACTGCTGGCTCGTGGCTACAGTGAACAGGACATCGAAAAGATTTGGGGAGGTAACTTCCTGCGTGTTATGACTCAGGTACAGAGTGTAAGAGAATAGTATGAAAAGAATCATATATATATTGTTGGCTGTGAGCATGTTGGTAGCCTGTGGCACCACCAAGAAGAGCCAGACCACCCAGTCTGCGGTGGCCCTGACCTTTAATGCAGACTCGGCCTATGAGTTTTGTGCTGCACAGTGTGCTTTCGGACCTCGCACCATGAATAGTACCGCCCACGAACAATGCGCCCAATGGATTCAGCAGAAGTTCGAGCAGTATGGCTATCAGGTAACCCTGCAGAAGGCTGATCTGAAAGGCTACGACGGTACAGTCCTTAAGAGTACTAACATCATTGCCACCGCTCCTGTACGGTCTGTTGCGACTCAGTCGCAACCCGCTCCCCGCATCTTCATCTGCGCTCACTGGGACAGCCGCCCTTGGGCTGACAACGACCCTGACGAAGCGAATTGGCGCAAGCCCGTAATGGCTGCTAACGATGGCGCCTCGGGTGTCGCTGTCATGTTGGAACTGGCTCGTATGCTACAGCAAAATGATTCTGTCCGTTTGGCAGTTGATTTTATTTGTTTCGACGCAGAAGACTGGGGTGTTCCACAATGGGAAGAGGACATCAATAGCGACTCCTGGGCTCTTGGCGCCCAGTATTGGGCCGCTAGCGATGAGGCAAAATCCAAAACCTACCAATACGCCATTCTGCTTGATATGGTGGGTGGTCAGGGTGCCAGGTTCTATCGTGAATATTACTCTATGCGTTATGCCCGCAATATTGTTGAAAGCGTCTGGCAGGCCGCCAATACTGCTGGTTACGGCAGCATCTTCCCTTATAAGGATGGCGGTGGCGTTACTGACGATCATGTGCCTGTAAATGAAAAAGCGGGTATTCCCTGTATCGACATCATCAATCACTATCCTGATTGTGAACAGAGTTCCTTCGGTCCTACGTGGCACACCGTCTCTGACGATATGCAGCACATCGACCGTAATACACTGCAGGCTGTAGGACAAACGTTGGTGCAACTCATCTATTCTGAATAGTAATGAGAAAGGTCTTGCTGATAGGATTGTTGTTGGTGTCTGTTGCTGTGATGGCACAGAAAACCAAAGCGGAGAAGGTCGATATGGACAGTCCGACTTTCGTTCCTACCGTGAAGGTTGGCAAGGTCTATGAAGGGGGTGACAGCATCCAGTACATGGAGATGAACAATGTCTATGTCTTTCCACCTGTCACCTTTGAGAATAAGAAGCAGGAAGGCGCTTACATGCGTTTGGTGAAGAATGTCAAGTTGGTGCTTCCCATTGCTAAAGAGGCTAATATGATTATGATGGAAACGGCAGAATATTTGGAAACCCTGCCTGACAAGAAAGCAAAGGCAGAACACATGAAACGCGTCGAAAAGAGCATCATGAAGGAATATAAGCCTCGTATGAAGAAACTGACCTATTCGCAAGGGAAACTGCTTATCAAGCTCATCTATCGCGAGAGCCATTCTTCGAGTTATGAACTGATTCAGGCTTTCCTAGGTCCTGTACGCGCTGGCTTCTATCAGGCTTTTGCTTGGGCTTTCGGCGCTTCGTTGAAGAAAGAATACGACCCTGAGGGTATTGATCGCTTGACAGAACGTGTCGTCCTCATGGTTGAGGCTGGACAATTGTAAACTTATGCTGCGCCTCCTCCTCTCACTCCTCCTCATTCTTGTCCCGTCTGTTGCGATTTTATCGCAACAAACCTCTGACTGGCAGGAAGCTTTCCGTTCCTGGCTCTCTGCCGATGATGCTGACGAAGGATACAGCGAGGCAACCTTCGAACTCCTTTCTGCTCTCGCGGAGAATCCTTTGAATCTCAATCAGACTTCGAAGTCTCAACTCGAACAGTTGCCTTTTCTTTCTGCCGAGCAGATAGAAGAACTCGTGGCCTATATCGACCGTTACCGTCCTCTGCGCTCGCTTGGTGAACTGCAGATGATAGAGAGCCTGGATCGCGATACCCGTCTGTTGCTGAACTATTTTGTCGTCATTGGCGATACGCTAAGCCCAACCCGAAGCGCTAAGTCCGTCTTGTCACATTTGCTTCATGACGGACATTTCACGTTTGAAGGTTCATTACGCCAACCGCTTTATAAACGTAAGGGCGATATCAATGGTTATCTGGGTTATCAGCAGCGCCACGACTTGCGACTGCAGTTCTCTTCCCACGACCAGCTGAAATTTGGCTTGACGGCAGCACAGGATGCAGGCGAACCCTTCTTCTCTGGACGTAACCGCTGGGGGTACGACCATTATTCCTATTATTTCCAGCTCCGTAAGATAGGCTGTATAGAAGCTTTGAATCTTGGCATGTATCGTGTGCAATTCGGCATGGGATTGGTCATGAATACAGGATTTTATCTCGGCAAACAGGCCACCCTGCAGTCTTTAGGACGCAGCACGCAGACTTTGACGGCTCATTCTTCACGCTCGGTGGGGAGTTATCTGCAGGGTGCGGCTGCCCAAATCCGTCTTGCACCCGCATGGAGTGTAACAGCCTTTGCCTCTTATCGTCCCATTGATGCCACGCTGAACAATGACGGGACTATTCGTACTCTCTTGACTGATGGTTACCACCGCACGGAAACTGAGATGGACAAGAAGCATAACAGTCATGAGACCGACCTAGGCTTCCGCGTAACTTACCATCCAAACTCTCCTCACAAAACCTACAAGCCCACTCTCTCCTTCAATGCTGTCTATACGCATTTTGACCGTTCTCTTGTCCCGTATGCTTCGACATCCTCGAAGCTAAACTACCGCTCCTACGCCCCTTCCGGCACCTCTTTCTTTAATGCCTCCCTCGACTATGGCCTGACCTCTTCCCGTTTTTCCTTTATTGGCGAAACGGCACTGAATGGCGACGGTGCCCTAGCGGCTATTCATACAGCGAGTTTCCGTGCTACAGACCAACTCAGCCTCATGTTGCTTCACCGTTATTACGACAAGCGTTACACAGCCCTTCATGCACGCAGTTTCGGTGAGGGCTCTTCCGCACAGAACGAGCATGGGCTTTATCTGGGTGCCACTTGGTCGCCTTCGCGTTCGTTGTCGTTCCAAGGTTATATCGATTACGCCCATTTCCCTTTCCTCCGTTATCAGGTCGGTGCTCCGAGTGATGCTTTTGATGCTTTTCTTCGCGCGCGTACCTTATTTAATATAGGGGTGTTGGAAGCTCACTATCGTTTCCATGTCAGGCAACGTGACAACGATACCCATTCCTACCTCAACAATCGCTACGAGCACCGTGCGCGCATTTCCTTCGCCTATCCTTCTTCCTCTTCTTCACCGTCTGTTGCGACTCAGTCGCAACCCTCCTTTAATTTCAAGACCCAGCTCGATGGCGCCATGCTTGCCAGTCGCGAACAACAAACCTCCCGTGGCATCATGATGAGTCAGCAGGTTGCCTTCCGATATCGTGCCTTACGACTGAATGGTTTTGCAGGCTGGTTCCATACCGACGACTACGACAGCCGTCTTTATCAGTATGAACCCTCTGTACCTTACGATTTCTCTTTCCCTGCTTTCTATGGACACGGCATCCGCTATTCTCTGATGGCACGAGCAGACCTTGGGCGCTGGTCGTTTTCAGCCAAAATCGGCACGACCAACTATTTTGACCGTGCCTTTATCTCCAGTGGCTATCAGCAAATTGATGCTTCCTCCCAGACGGACCTCCTCTTTCAGTTCCGCCTCAAGCTATAGTATGCCGCTGTCGTTATAGAGTGTGTCGCGGCTCTCCCGCGACAGCCCTGTATACCTCCGCCACTTGCCCCGCAACGTCGCGCCCCTCAAACCGCTTGATATATTCGCGGCTCTTGGCTATACGTTCCTCTCTGTCGCGGGCACCGCGAAGCGACATCTTTAACGCTTCAGCCATACCAGTAACATCGTCCGGCCCCACATAGCGACAATTCGGACCACCAGCTTCCTCCAGACACGATCCTGTACAGGCTACTACGGGCAGTCCGGCAGCAATGGCTTCAATGATGGGAATGCCGAATCCCTCATAACGTGATGGATAGACGAAAGCCTCGCCCAAAGCATAGATAGCTGCCAGGTCTTCATCCGGCACACCACTTAACAGGTGGATACGCTCATCCTTTGGTAATTCCTGGACATAGGGCGTCTGCTTACCTACCGCCACCAGGTGTATGTCTTTTGGCAGCAGGTCCAGTGCTTCTGTTGCCAGCAGCAGATTCTTCCGACGTTCGATAGTTCCTACGTTCAATACATAACGGGCTGGTAGTCTGTAGCGTTCTCTTACCTTGGCTTTCCTTTCTGCTGTTACCACGGTGGAAAACCTTGGCGCAAAACTCTGGTAGATGACGCTGATGCGGTCTGCATATTCTGCTCCGCCCAGTTCGATGATGTCTTGCTTGGTACGTTCACTGATGGCGATGATGCGCTCTGCCTCGCACAGTGTCTGGCGGAATTTCCATTCGTAGATTTTTGTGTCTATCCAGTTGTAATATTCTGGATGTCGGAGGAAGATAAGGTCGTGGATGGTGACAACTCCGTGGATACCTGCTTTGCGCAAACCGATAGGCAGTTCACCGGACAAACCATGATACACGCTGACACCGTCACGTTTCAGGTCCTTCACGATACCCTTCGTCCGCCACCACGCCTTCCGTATGGCGCCAGATTTCCCTGCTGGGTAGCAAAACTGGGCGCCTTCTATCATCTGCCCCCTCAGTTCCTCATTCCCTTCGTCGGGTGCATAGAGCCGTAGGTCCAGCGTGCTGTCGCCACACCGTAACAGGTCGTTCACCAGCGTCCGCCCGTAACTGCCCAGTCCAGTTCCGTTGCGCACTATCCGTTTTGCATCAACTCCAACGATCATAACCAATAAACGTTAACCAATAACCATTAACCGTTAACCCTAAATAAACTCGTCGCCGAATTTGATCTGTACTTCGTTGACATATTTCCTGACCAGTGCCGACGAGTCACCCTTCTTGCATATCAGTAGCACGTTGTCTGACTCTGCCACGATATAGCCGTCCAGTCCGTTGATGACTCCAAGTCTTCCTTTTGGTAGTTTAATGACGTTGTTGTGAGAGTCCTCTATCATCACTTGCGAGTCTACCACCACGTTGTCGCCATCTCCGCGTTGTTTACATTCGTAGATGGAGTGCCATGTGCCGAGGTCTGCCCATCCGAAGTCGCATTTCATCACGCAGACATCTTCGCACTTTTCCAACACGCCTTTGTCTATCGACAGGTTGGGGTAGGCTGGGTAGTGTTCGTTGACGAATGCCATCTCCTGTTCGATGGTGTAATGTTCCAGTTCACCGTCGAAGCGCTTCAGCACTTCAGGGAACAGTCTGCGGAAACAGATATTCAAATAGCGGGCGCTGGCCAGGATGACTCCCGTGTTCCACAGGAACTCGCCCGAATCCATGAACATCTGGGCGAAGTCACGCTCTGGTTTCTCGACGAACGACTTTACGTGGCTGA
Organism: uncultured Prevotellaceae bacterium; assembly: GCA_902774925.1. Taxonomy (GTDB): domain Bacteria; phylum Bacteroidota; class Bacteroidia; order Bacteroidales; family Bacteroidaceae; genus Prevotella. The sequence continues at coordinate 43,541 of CACYKE010000001.1, forward strand.
TTTTTGCCACTTTCACTATCTCCGGCATAATCAACTCTCCCTGCTGGATATAACCATAGCCAGGCTCAGGGCGGGTGGGCTGGACGCCCAGTGTTAACAGATTGTTATGTCTGGATACAAAAAGGAATGCTTCATGGATGTTATCGTAGAATGCTTCTTCGTTCAACACAAACTGGTCCGAGGGTGTAATCACCACATTGGCGTTGATGTCGCGACGGCATATCCGCATGTCAGCCCATGCTACGCTAGGCGCTGTTCCGCGATTCACGGGTTCCACCAACAGGTTCTCCTCATGCAGGTCCGGCAGTTGTTCTCTCACCAGAGGTGCATGCTCGCGGTTCGTACAAACGAGTATATTCTCTTTTGGTAGGATGCGGACGAAACGGTCAAAGGTTTGCTGCAGTTGGGTGCGGCCCACGCCGAAGAAGTCCAGAAACTGTTTGGGCTTGTGTTCACGACTGCAAGGCCACAGGCGTCGTCCCATGCCTCCTGCCAGGATAATGCAATAGTTCTTGTTGCTTTGTTCAATCATATATATTAGAATAAGTGTTTGTTTCTGACTGCTAAGGTACGGAAAATATCTTACTTAAACAAAAAAAACATGCTTTTTTATAAAATTTTCGTATTTCATGCATTGTAATTCGTTTTTTTTACTTACCTTTGCACTCGCTTAAGCCCAGATGGCGGAATCGGTAGACGCGCTGGTCTCAAACACCAGTGGGGAAACCCATCCCGGTTCGAGCCCGGGTCTGGGTACAAGATAGGGCGGTCAAAACGACCGCCCTATTTCATGAAAAAGCAAACAGGAGTTGTGAAACATGGTTCGTAAACATATCCCCTATATATATTAATAAGGTATAACAAAAAAACATAAAATCGGCTTGCAATCTTAAAAATTCAAAAAAATGTGGAAAAAATCCCTATTTTGCCCCTCTACCCCCCTCGAAAAGCAATTTTTTTGCACAAAAATGAAAAAAAAGTCCAAAAATCCTTGCAGATTCGCGAATTAATGCCTATATTTGCACCCAAAAACGTGGCTCCATGCATGTGGAACGGCTGCGTGGCGTGTGAAATAGCGCGCGAAATGGACGTTAAACAATTATATAAAATTGCGTAAAATAACAGAAAATATAGAGAACAAATAAATTCTTTTTTTTATTATTAATTTAATTTTAATCGTATGAACAAAAAAATTTTGAGTGCAATGCTTTCGGTGGCAATGTTATTTGCTGCTGGTAGCGCATTTGTTTCTTGTAAGGACTACGATGACGACATCAAGAACTTGCAGGGACAGATTGATGGTCTCAAACAGACGATCGAAGCGATTCAGGGTAAGATCAATGAAGGTGTTATCCTGAAGGACGTCAAGTCGATTACCAATGGTGTTCAGATTATTCTTGCTGACGGTACGACGTACAACGTTACCAACGGTAAGGATGGCGCCTCTGGTAAAGATGGTGTCACTTGGACCATCGGTACTGATGGTTACTGGTACAAGGACGGTGTGAAGACCGACTACAGAGCCATCGGTGAGAAGGGTGACAAAGGTGACAAAGGTGACAAGGGTGACAAAGGTGACAAGGGTGACAAGGGCGACACCGGCTCTGCTGGTTCCGATGGTCAGCCTGGTCAGGACGGCCAGAGCGGTTCTTCTGCTGGTACTGGTATCTACTATGTGCCCAATGCTGAGACTGGTTGCTTCGACAAGTACCAGGATGGTAAGTTCGTTGAGCACACCAACATCAGCTTCGTAACTCACAGTGACACTAACAGTGGTGTTATCACAGCTGTTAAGACCAACGACTATCTGTATCTGTACGGTGTAGAAGGTGGTGAAGGTGCTTTGAAGCAGGTTGCTATTTCTTTGGCTGCTGATCTGAAGGGTCTTGTATTCGTTCCTCATCTCTACCTCGATGGTATTGAGAGTATCGAATATCCTTGGATTGGTGACACCATCCTGCGTAAAATGACTCTTCCTGGTTTCTGGAAGAACCTGAGTCATCATACTTCTGAGACTGGCGATCGTCAGGATATCGATGATATCGATTTCGACTATCTCCCCAACTTCTTGGGTCGTCAGCTTTACTATGATGGAACTACTGCAGGAAATGTGATTCTCACACAGAGGTATGTACGTAGCTCTGCTGATGCAGATCCCGATCATCGTATTTACTGGCGTGAGCCTTCTTGGCCTACTGATGAGTGGATCTTCGGTCCTGCTTGGGAAGTTTGGTATCACCTGAATCCGTCAAGTGCACAGGTTGACTACGATGCCAATGCTCCTAAGTTCAATGTTCTTGAGCCAGATGTCGTTTACTACAACACCCGTGCTGCTGCATCTACTCTTGGCGTATCATCTCCTCAGGAGTTCTATGAGCTCTATGACTTCACCAAGAAGTCTGGCAATAACTTCGCTCGTGGCGCATGGCGTACTGACGTTGCCGTTCCTAATACTAAGACCTTCCGTAAGGATGGAACAGGTATTGTATATGTTGGTCTGCAGATTGCTCATCCCGACAAGTTGGCTCCTTGGCCCACAGACGAGACCATCAATCCTAATGGTAACACTAATAGCACTGTTAGCTATCCTGCTAACCAGTCTGGTAACAACCAGCCCTTCGCTGGCGACAAGACCAGTGAGTCTTATCCTTACTATGGAAGCTGGTATGGCTGGGCACGCTATAAGTATGACAAGAACAACAGCGACAACACGATCGCTCTGCAGATGCAGACTGCTCCTGATGAGCAGGTTACTTCTGACTATGCTCTGATTGTTCCGACTCACGTTCAGCTCGAGGGTCTGATTTGGGACAAGAAACCCATGTATATTGAGCCTAAGATCAATCAGTTCGCCGGTGGTCCTGGAACCCGTATGGGTGACGAGGAAGGTTGGGCTATTGATGAGTACCAGAACTGTACTGTAGTTGACGATCCTAAGTCTCGTATTCACGTTTGGGACTCTCCCGAGGAAGCTCTTGCTGATCCCGATGGCGCCGCTCTCGAGCTCTATGCTCAGGATGCTGCTGGTATCGACCTGAAGCCTTACCTTGGTGTTCACTATGTACGTGAGAACCTGAAGAAGCGTGAGACTGCTCCTGGTGTATACAATGCAAAGGCATATGATATTTGTACTCTTCACTATGGTGAGGAGAAGGCTTGGGGCCTGCACTATGAGTATGAGTTCGTTGACTATCTGAACAGCTCAAACAATACTCACGACTCTCGTTATGCTTCGTTCCAGTCTTGGATTCCTGAGGGTCTCAATGAAGGTGAAGTTATCACTGGTTGGAACAAGACCACTGATCAGACTGGTATTGTTATCGCTAAGAGCGTAAACTCTGAAGGTAAGACTATTAATACCCGTTCTACCACTTCTACTGACCGTGAGCCTCTGGTTCGCGTCATGTTGAAGAACGAAGCTGGTGATGTTCTGCTCGATGGTTATATCCTGCTCCACATCAACTACACTCCGCTTAACATTAATGTTACTAAGTATGAGAATATGGAGCATACCTTCAATCTGTGTGATCCTATTTCTCACTTCACTACTTGGGCACAGTTCTCTAAGTGGATCCTGCAGGATGCACTTGATGGCCGCTTCGTTATTGACGCAGCTGTTGACAATACAGGTATGGAGATCCTGTCATTCGATGATTATTACTGGGCAATTTGTAAGGAGAATCCTAGTGGTGCTCCCGTTCAAACCGATGACCAGAAGTATGTGACTCCGAAGGCATTCCCCGTATCAGTTCCTAACCCGTACAATCCTCTGGATGCTCACTTGCAAGGTTATCAGTTGAAGATTTTCAACTTCGGTAAAGATATCTATGGTAAGGGCGGTCGCATCAAAGAAGAGGGTAAGGAACTTGTTGGTGACGATGGTTATGGTCTGCCTCCGACACGTGGTTACTCGAATGAGGAGTTGTCAAACACATTTGAAGACAAGGAACTCGGTGACGCTGTATACTTCCCGAATGGTGAAGGTACAACTAACCACACCTTCTCTTGGTCTCTCACTGAGGAAGAAATTGAGTACTTGACTCATGACAATGAGAATGCTCTTAAGGATGGTATCAAGGTTGTACGTTGGATTGCTTTCGTAGCTAAGGACGAGGTTCGTGGCCGTGCGGTTAACAACTACAGCGCTCCATATCCTTACATTTGGGTGAAGATGACTTACATCTTGAAACGTGATGCTATTGCATACAAGTACGTTGAGAAGATTAACAACTACTGGTATAACTATCAGAGTGGTGATGGTGCTGGTTGGTCAGGTATCCTCTTCGATATTCAGGCTCCTGGTAACTACAGCAAGCCTCGCACGAAGGATCAGCGTTGGATCAGCTACATCAGCCAGACTATGACTGCTGACGGTATTGACAACCACTATAAGCTTGTTAAGACTTCTGGTGCTAACGCTAATAAGGAATGTGGTCACTCTAAGTATTACTTCGCTCCGAAGGAATATCAGATTACTGCTAAGACCATGATTAATGGTTATGCTGATGCTTCTATTAAGGACATCAATGGTAAGGCTAATAATGAGGATCTGACTACTTATACAATTACTCCGCGTAACATCACTACAGACGGTAAGATTTATAGTGAGCCTGCTGCTGGACGTAAGTTTAATATTCCTAGTTCATTCAATCCTGTAATTGCAGCTAATCCTAATTATTATGTTAATACTGGTGAGTGGAATCAGTTGTTCTGCAAGTATGTATATCCGCACAAGTATGACAACATGTATATGGATAAGTCAGAATGGTGGACCCATAATAAGCTTGCTAATGCTTCTCCACGTTTCCATCACGTTGGTAATGCTGCTCCGAAGGCTGGTAATAACGCAGCTGACATCCGTTACATCAATACTCCGACGTTCCACAACTTCATCGACTTCTTACCCAATGAGGTTAACGTTAAGGTCAAGGCAGATCAGCATGAGTGGAAGGAGTCTACTCTGAAGAAGACTCTGCAGGAGTGCGCTATCCGTTACAACGACGGTGTGTTCAACGACACTATTCTGTATGCTTACAACCACAAGACTAAGGAGTATACCGCTATTGCACGTATCAATACTTACGAGCAGTACAATAATGGTTCACTCAACGACTCTTGGCGTGAGGCTGGCTCTATCGAGCTGATTCACTGGCTGCCTATCGGTGCTACTGCACAGGATGTTAAGGACGGTAAGGCTATCGAGAACCTCGTTCTCTATGATGTGCTGAATGCTCTTGGATATCCGATGAAGCGCAATGCTGATGGTACTGTTTCTGGTTGCGACTTTGACAATGCTCGTCAATTCATCAACAAGCAGTTCCGTGCATGGGTTGGTGTTGTAGCTAACAATGGTTGTGATGTTGCTCTCTATGTTGCTCAGGGTAATGGTGATGAAAAGGGTACTTCTCCCGCAACAGGTATCCGCGATGACTACGACGCAGCTCTTGATAATGCCATCGAGGCTAATGGTCCTCTGAAGAATGGTCGTGTCGTTGAGAATACTGTCAATGCTGGTGGTCTTACCATGTACATTGCAGCTCCTGCTGATGAGCACAAGTACAATCCTGTTGCAACACTGCTGACTTCTTGGCAGCGTCCTATCAACCTCGACGAGACTCCAATTGAAGCAGCTCTCGATGCTAAGACAGGTGAGAATGTTATCTATCTGCTCGACTACCTGAAGTTGTTCGACTGGCGTGGTGACAAGCCTAAGAAGGATGGTTACATGTATGACAACCACTACTGGTTCTGGGCATACTACAATGTCAAGGGTATCATGGTTGATATGCGTACCAACAAGATCTGGACTAACATGCATCAGGATAATGTGAACACCTTCGTTCCTCTGAATCAGGTATCTACCCGCGCTCATATTTGGGCTGGTGCACCTTACTACGATAACCGTGAGGCTTACTATGGTGAGGGTTGGAACAACATCGGACAGTATGCAGCTGGTCAGGCTCCTGACTATAACGACTGGAAGCTTGATACTAACGGCTACTATGCTGGTCAGGATCAAGAGCCTTATATCGAGTCTTGGATGGGTATCAAGCCGCGTAACACAAGCAAACTTGCTAGGTTCGGTTCGATCTTCTATGAGAACAACGGTGACAACGTTGAGGTATTTGACGTCATCATTCCTGTTACCATCTTCTACGAGTGGGGTTCTCAGAAGTACTACACGAAGTGGCGCATCGATACCACTCATGGTCGTAGCAATGATTAATGATTTAATAGGTTCTTAATAAGATTCTAATGCTCTAACAGGAGAGTGCGTCTCGCAGAGAGCGGACGCACTCTCTTTTTTACTTCAAATAGGATATAAAGAAATGAAAAATTTTAGTTATCTGCTGATTGCAGTAGCCCTGCTTTGTTTGGCTACAGCTTGTTCTAACAAGAAAAAAACACGTGAAGAGCGTATTGAAGAGTTCCGCAGTATGTTGACTACTTCGGATACTACACAGATGCTCCAGATTTGTGATAATGCCATGGAGCAGTTAAAAGGTAAGAAGATTGATGAAGTGATAGCTACACTTTATGAATATAATGATAGTACAGAGGAATTGACTCAGTTGACGGATCAGATGAAGAAACGTCTTTCCCGTCGTTTTAAGATGTTCCCCGTATTGAGCTATAACCGCCAGTACTTTTCCTTCATGCTTGAAGGCTGCAACGATGTGAAGTATGAGGTGGTATTTGCTACTCCTGAACAGACTGGTGCAGATTCTGCTAAGACGATGTACATGTTTAATCCTGTCAAGGTTGACGGTGAATGGAAACTATGTGTTAAGTCTGCTAAGGATGACCACGATGAAACGTATGAATAAAAATTACAAATATAAAATAAAATGAAAAAGGTTATATTGACACTTTTGACGTTTCTTTCTCTCCATGTTTCTGCAGCCATGGTAGAGAAGGAAATTTCAATTGATTTCCAAAATTTTCCGGAGTTAACGATGTCCCCCCCCCTTGACTTTTCTACTGTTGCAAATAACGGACAGACGAATTGTACAAATTATAAGATTGTGGAATCGCCCGTCACTATTTCATTCAGTAAAGGCTTGGGTACTCTTGGAGCAGCGATTTATCGTATAGATGATTTCTATCGCTTGATATTGAGGGCATTTTGTGAGATGATATTTGAAGTGTCTGACGGGTGTCAATTAACCTCTATCCAGTTTTATAACACAAATAGTATAAGTAACTGTACTCCGGGTAGATTTGACACCAATGGTAATATTTGGTCTCCCAATGGGGCTACTGATGTGACCAAGGTCACTTTGACGAATGGTATATCTGATAGTCAAATCGGTAGGGTTACTATTAAATACTTAGCTCCTGCTACCCCCCTTAACATAATAGGCAGTAATCCATCGGATGGAGATAAGCCTGAGTCATTTAGCACCATGCAGCTGTCATTCAATACTGAGGTCAGTAAAGTGAATGCTGGAAATGTTACTCTTACAGGCACTTCTTTTACAGGGTCAAAGAATATGACTGTTACCGCTTCTGGCTCTTCTGCGACACTGAAACTTGCTGAAACGATTACTACACCGGGTACATATACTGTACATATACCCGCCGGTATTTTTGAAACATCGGAAGGGGCTACAAATAGCGCAAAGGATATTACCTTTACAATAATTCTTAAACTTAATACATTCAATCCGACAGATATTGATCCTAAAGAAGGTGTTGTTGGCGCATTGCCACAAAAAATAACGCTGACTTTCAGTAATTTTGTAAAGATTGGTACGGGAAAAATTAAATTCAAACAGAAGGATGGCAACTTGTCATTTACGGCAACAGCAACTGTCCAGGAGACAGTGGCCACCATTACTCATGACCATAAGTACCTGGATGCCAGCGAGTGGACTGTTGAAATTGAAGAAAAGGCTTTCCACAATGATTTCCCTGAGGATGATGAGGACTATCGCTGGAATGATAAACTGACATTGACCTATACTGTGGATGGATCTCAAGCCGGACCTCAAGACAGTGAAACCATGAAGGAGGCCAAACAAGCTTTGGATAAGACGGGTGTAGGCTATCCTAAGAATACTCATCCTGCTTGGCTTGCTCTCAATAATTTGGTTTATGCAGCGGAAACGCCAGCTGATGACGCACTTCAGGCTGCTTTAACGGAATTGTATAATGTAACTGAAGTGCAAATGCCCGAAGAAGGCAACTGGTATATTATTGCTGGTATCAATTCTAAAGGTACTAAGGTTTACCTCACCTTTAATGAAGACAAGACGAAAGTTCTTTTGGGTACCAATAGAAATAAAGCTGCTGTTTTCAAAGTTAAATCCGTTAGCGAGGGAAAGACAGTATTCCAGACTAAAGAAGGCTGGTTCCTTCATGTCCCCCATGCATTGATCAATTATAATGGAACCTCTAAAAAGAATCTTACTACTGAAGAGAGCGATGTCAACAAGCTTACTTTGGATAAATTCTTGGCAAGCAGTGTTAGTGGTGCTGACCCCAAAGCATTATATGGTGCTTTAACTATTTATGGAAGTTTGGGAACGAAAAATGACAAAGAGTTCTTTGCCCATGCAGCAATAAGCTATGCAGACGATGATTTAGATTTTGCAACGGATCCAGATCCTGATGTACTCCTGTTTAGTTCAGGTGCATCAAGTGCATTTGTGTTTGAAGACAGCGAAGAACCCGAAGAGATAGTCGAATATATTTCTCCTACTTTGAGCTTTAGTCCCAGCTCTACCATAAAAAAACCAGGTGATGAGCTATACTTGTGCATTACTGGTCCTGTCAATACTGAGATTCTTGATAATTCACTGATTTGTTTCATGAATGGTCAGAAAAAGCAAAATCTTTCTCAACCCATTTTGACAGTGACAGATACACCCAACAAGTTTAGTGTATATACAAAAGGGCTTGCTGCTGGTGCTACCTATCAATTGGTCGTTCAAGAAGGTGCCTTCAAATATACAAATCCAGAAGGAAAGTCTGTGGTGGATCAAGAGTTGAGTATTTCTCTTACTATTGGCGAAGTACTTACACTTACTGGAAGCCTGAGTCCAACAGTTCTCAGTAGTGCCGAAGAAGAAATGGTTTTGACGATTGGTAATGTTGTAGATGCCAGTCTCGCTACCAATGCACAGCCTTATTATCAATATGCTGATGGTGATAATAAGGGACAGAAAGTAACTTATAGTGGAGCAATCCTCACTAAAATAGCTGATAGTCAAACTCAATTCAAGGTAAATACTTCCAATCTTGAACCTGGCAGCTATACTTTAGTACTGCCCATAGGTACATTTACCTATCATGCTGAATCGGGCAAAGAAGTGGAGGATGCAGAGATTGTTTTGGACTTTACGATTAGCGCTCCAGTAGAAGATTTCAACTACACCTATAGTAATTTCGTGTTTGTGACAACTAAAGATCGCAATGCAAAAGGTATTGATGTTATCAGGGATGTTGATTTGAATGATTTTGTCATTTGTGTATTTGACTTCTGGGGCTATTCGGGTCTTTATGGCAATCCGAATGGAAAGGTTTCTGTGAGATCGACGTTTGGCGGAGATGTGGTTACTGGCCATTTTGAGGAATATGTTACTGCAGACCTAGTAGAAAAATATGGTGAAGAATATCAAGAAGCATGGGCATTAAAATTTGTTCCAGATATTCCTATTATATCCGGTCAGTTAGATGATAGACCCGGCATGTATGCTTATTATATGTACCCAGGAGCTGTTGGCGACTATAATTACATGTTGTATTTGTCTGGTGATCCCAACATTAAGCAGACAGACTGTGTTGTTAATCCGGGAATGGCAGCCTCAAAATATTATGTGAATAATGATAAGGCTACGGGTATTAACAATGTCTCTACTGATAAAGGAAGTCGAGACGTTATCTTCGATCTGCAGGGCCGCCGTGTCACTGATACTTCAAGGAAGGGTGTGTATATCATAAATGGTAAGAAGGTTGTGATTAAGTGAGAAAAAGCAGCGTTTGCTTTCTTAGATAGAAAAGTGGTGACTTTACCGAGTCGCCACTTTTTTTGCTTTTTCCTTGGAAATCTCAAAACTAATATGTATCTTTGCACATCATTAAATACTATTATGAATATGGATTTCAACAACAGATTGGTTAAAAAGAGCGTTTGGTGCTTAGTAGTGGGTGTGATATTTCTTGGTATGACGGGGTGTAAAGATAATCACAAGATAGTAGAACCCAAGGAAGGCCCTGCTCACCTAATCGTGAGGCCCGCAGGGTTAAATATTGGTGTTGTTCCGCAGGGGAGTGGGATTATAGAGAAAGAGGTAGCCATGATTAATGAAGGCAGTGAAGACCTCTTGATTACTAATGTAGAGAATCTCTGCTCGTGTACAAAGACAGAGTATGCTGACAAACCCATCTCGCCAGGACATGGAAGGACACTTAGGATATTCCTAGATACCAATCACCTTACTCCTGGGGGGTTCTCTCGTACCGTGATTATTCATAGCAATGGCGGCGAGGTCGCCATTGATCTGACGGGTCAAAAGGTGAATTAATTTTATAAAAGAATGGGGGGCTGCTCACAAAGAGCAGCCCCCCATTCTTAATGTGTACTCAAATTAATCGTTTGGAACGGCAATCATGATAGAAACACGGTTCTTGTCGTTCTCTTCGAACGGCTGCTCGTGTGCACCCTTCGAGTCGTAGCTGATACGCTCGGGAGCAATCTCGTATTTCTCAATCAGTTCCTTCACAACAATGTCGGCACGCTGCTTAGCCAGACGGTCGTTGATCTTGTCGTTACCAGTACCGGCGTCAGCATAACCTACTACGCTAACCGTTGCTTTGGGATACTGCTTTAGGAAGTTGGCAATGTCAGAAATCTTGTCAACCTCTGTATCGCGAATGTCGTATTTGTTGATGATGAAGAATACATCACGGCGCAGAGGCTCAATCTTAACGGGCTTCGGCTCCTCAATAGTGATGTACTTGTAAATGGTATCATAAACAACAACGTCGCGATAAACCTCATGAGACTCCTCACGATAGGTCTTGCCCAAGTTGATGCGCAGACCAACAAGGGCATTCACGTACTTGTCGATATTGTTACCATACTTAGAGTTGTACTTGTCGCTCAGACCATTGGCGTTACCCTCGAACAGCAGGTTAACTGCATCGCTCAGACGGAACATAGCCTGCAGACCAAAGCGGCCATAAGGACGGAACTTTGTGCCATCCCACAGATACTGCATCTTGTAACCCTTAGCATCCAGATCCTTAGCCTCGTCGTTGTCGAAGCCCATGTTTGCACCACCACCAACAAAGAGTGAGAGGTTGAATACGCGCTTGGGGTTCCAGCCAGCAACCAAGTTAGACAGGTTGAAAGTCAGGTCGATGCCACCAGCGATATACTTCCACTTGTAAGTCATAATCTCGCGGTTGTCGAAACCACCCTTTGACTGCCAGCCGTTGAAAGCCAGACGGGCACCAACTACCTTAGAGAACTGATAACCCAAGCCAAGCTGGACGTTAGGTGAAATCAGGTCCTTGAACTTTGCCTCACCAATGGTCCACTGGCCACCACCCTGTAAATCAAGATACCAGTAAGGCTTGAACTTAGTGGTCACATCAACGTGATCCAATTCCTGCACAGTGCGCTGGTCAACGCGGTCAACGACCTTCTCCTGACGCTGTGCCATAGCGCTCATACCTACTAAGGCAAAAGCAGCTATCAAAAACATTTTCATTTTCATAATTACTTAATATTAAGTGAATAAAATACGCTATTTGGGGGCGAAGGTACGAATTATTTTGCAATTATGCAACATTTTTCCTAAAAAAGTGCAAAAATACATAAAAATTACCATTTTATACACTCGATTAGGTAGTCTCTGATGCTATTTTTTGTTTTTTTATTTACCTTTGCATGCCAATTCACCCATTCGTATTTTTATGATAAAAATGAGGATAATGAAAAGATACTTTGTTGTTTTGATATGGATGTTGACAAGCATCTCGATGTTGGCGGTCCCCGCTAAGCGCGGCCAAACAAGAACGATTACGCTTGCCGATGGTACAACGGTCAATGCTAGGCTGGTTGGTGACGAACATGGTCACTTCTGGTTGGCTGACAATGGCAATGCTTATCAGGCAATAGATGAAAACGACTATTTTGTCGAGGTGGATGCTGAGGCTGTGAAACAGCACGCTCAGGCTCGCCGTTCTGCTGTTAATGCACGCCGTGTCCAGCGGTTGCAAAGACGACGAGCTCTTGGTGAGATGGGCTCCTATATCGGAGAGAAGAAATGTCTGATTATTTTGGTTAATTTCTCGAATGTCAGTTTCAACCCCAGTAACGATAGTGCTCTCTATGTGCGTATTGCTAACGAGCCGGATTTTCATGAGAGAAATTTCGTCGGTTCTATGTATGACTATTTCTACGCCCAAAGCGAAGGAAAGTTTCAGCTGACATTCGACGTCGTGGGACCAGTCACTATGCCGAAATCACAATCCTATTATGGTAGTAATGATGCACAGGGAAATGACAAACATCCTGCCGAGATGGTTCACAAGGCTGTCGAATTGGTGAAAGACAGCATTGCCGACTGGAAGCAATACGACTGGGATGATGACGGCTATATCGATCAGGTTTATGTTGTCTATGCCGGTAAAGGTGAGGCGGACGGCGGTGCTGCCACTACCATTTGGCCTCATGCTTGGGATTTATGGTCCAGCGGAGCAGGAATGGTAAGTGTTGGTGATAACCTCTATGTTAACAATTATGCTTGTGGCAGTGAACTGAGTGGTAACGGTCAGATTGAAGGTATTGGCACCATGTGCCATGAGTTCAGCCATTGTCTGGGCTATCCAGACTTTTATGATACAGACTATTCCGGTGGCCAGGGAATGGACGACTGGGACTTAATGAGTGGTGGCTCGTATAACGGTAATGGCTTTCGTCCTGCCGGATATACCAGCTATGAGCGCTGGGTGGCAGGTTGGAAAGAGCCTATCGAGTTGAACATCGGCAAGTCGAGCGTGGAAAACATGCAAGGTTTGCAGGATGGTGGTGATTTCTATGTGATGTACAACGATGGACATCCAGATGAATATTTCCTGTTGGAGAACCGTACCAAGACGGGGTGGGACAAGAGTCTGCCAGGCAGTGGCCTTTTGATCATCCATGTGGATTATGATGCTGAGGTTTGGGCCTATAACCTGCCGAATGACGATCCGAACCATCAACGCATGACGTGGATTCCTTCTGACGGTAGCTATAATTTTTATGGCTATGGCCAAAACAAGTATCCTTCTCAGGTAGGCAATGATTCCTATCCTAATGCGAATGGTAACAATGCTTTTAATGACAAGTCTAGCCCTGCTGCTGAACTTTATAATGTGAATACCGATGGTTCCAAATTATTGCATAAGGGCATCAAGAACATTACAAAGGCCCCGGACGGCACTGTCTCGTTCGACTTCGTAGGTGTCAGTACAGTCAAGACGCCCGTATTCTCGCCTGGCGGCGGTCGGTTCTACGAACCTCAGATAGTCAGCATTACTTGTGAAACGGAGGGTACTACCATCTACTATACGACAGATGGCTCTGATCCCACCGCGGACAGCAATGTCTATACCGAACCGCTGACCCTCGATAGTAATGTGACGCTCAAGGCAATGGCAGCTACCGATAATGACGAGAGCTGGATAGCTGAGGCTACTTATACTTTCACTATTATATCACCTACTGATTCGTCGGTCGATTATTTATGGAAAGAAAACTTTACAGGTGTCGCGAAAAATACTGCTGTCGAGGATGTGACCAGTGAAAATGCCTATTACGAAGGCGACAACGGTCAATATTGTCTTATATACAACGAGAAACAGGCTGGCGGAACGGCTCCCGAGGTGATGATTCCCAACAAGAACCGCCCTGTGAACGCGTTGACTGCCAATATCGCTGTCGGTGATGTTTCCGGTAATTTCGGGTTGTCGTTCAAGAGCAATAGGAAACTGTCGGTAACCTCTGATACAGAGGGCGTCACCATTACTTCTGACAGCGTTCTTGGAAAAACCTATTATTATATAGTTTCTGTTCCCAAGAACACACCGATGCTTAGATTGACGTTTACCAACGCGAATGCTCAGAATGCTCGTTTGGACGATATCGTGCTGATGAAGTATTCTTTGGCCCGTCCTAAATTGTCGTACTCTGAACCAAAGGTTGTTTTACAGGCTGAATTGTTAGACGAAGGGTATGAACTGCCTACGCTGAATAATCCCTATAACGTGCCAGTTATCTATTCGTCAAGCAATACGGAGATAGCTGATGTCGATGAATCCACGGGGGGCGTCACGCTGACAGGTGAGAAGGGAACAGCTGAAATCACGGCGCTTTTTGAGGGTAATGACAATTATTTCCCTGACAAGACATCCTATATGCTGGTAGTGGGACGCTTCGAGCCTTTGTTGGAATTCGAAGAGACGCTTTACACCACGAAAGCGAAAGATACCGATTTCAAAGCTCCAGAACTCAAAAACATCTATCATGTGCCAGTGACCTACGAAAGTTCTGCCCCAGAAGTAGCTGCCGTGGATCTTGAGACGGGTGTCGTTACAATTGGCAGGGCAGGCTCTGCCGTAATATACGCCACATTCGGCGGTGACGAGTTGTATTCTCCTGCCAAAGCCTCCTATGAACTTGTTGTTGATTCACTGGATTCGGAACTGTTGTACGAAGTGGTTGAGGTGGAGGTCGTAGTGGGTACCGATGTATTCTATGCCCCCGAACTTGTCAATCCTAACCAATTGCCTGTTGTCTATTCGTCAAGCGACGAGACATTGGCAATAGTTGACGACCAGGGTGAGGTTATGCTGCAAGGAGAGTCTGGCCGTGTGACTATTACGGCGACCTTTGAGGGAGACGATTATTATAAAGCAGGTGAGGCATCTTACGATATAGTATTGCTTTTGGAGACCGGTATTTCGACGCTGTCGCAAGAGCAAAAGGAGACTGATGCCTACTACACTATTCAAGGTGTTCGCGTCAACAAACCTACTCGTGGCCTCTATATCCGAAAGGGCAAAAAGGTTGTGATGAAGTGAAAGAACTGCATCCGCTAGAGAGTGTGATAGCACCGCCAGAGCGGTTTACCTATCCCTTTGCCTACGAGCCGCACCCCTTGTGCCAATTGGCTGCCAAGGCGGTGCAGGCGTATATTGCCAGTCACGAAGAGATTCGGGAGGATGCAGACCGTGGAAAAATGTTTGGAGTGTTGGTGGTGGAGATTCCGAAGGAAGGACCGACGGCCATTGTAGACGCGGGGCGGCTGGGCTTTTTGGCGGCATATAGCGGGCTGCTGGCAGGACGGAACGACTGGCCATATTTTGTACCGCCTGTCTTCGATGCGCAACAGCCTGACGGGTATTTCAAAACGCAGGAAAGGGAGATTTCTAGAATTTCTAGAGACTCTAGAGAGTCTAGACTATCTAGAGATTCTGGTGACTCTAGCTCTAAGCAGCTCTCGCAGGATCTGCAGACGTGGCTTTTCCACCAATACCGACTAATGAATGGTCGTGGGGAGGTGAAGGACCTCGTTGATATTTGGCAGGAATACTACAACCGTCCGAAGTTGCTGCGCAAATATCCGCTGCCTCCGGGCGGTACTGGTGACTGTTGTGCGCCGAAACTGCTGCAATATGCCTATCAGCAGGGCTTGAAGCCGCTATGTATGGCGGAATTCTGGTGGGGCGAGACGACGAAGACGGAACTTCGCCACCATCTGAACTATTATCCTGCCTGTCGGGGCAAGTGCAAACCCGTCCTGACATGGATGCTGCAGGGGCTCGACGTAGATCCCGACCCAGCGTTGCTGAACTTCGAACGTCAGGAATTGCCCGTTGTCTATGAAGATGAATGGCTGCTGGTGGTCAACAAACCCAGCGGACTGCTCTCTACGTCGGGCCGTGTGGAAGAATATAGCGTTGAAACCATGATGCAGCAGCGTTATCCCGGTAGTATGATTGCCCACCGCTTGGACATGGGAACCAGCGGTTTGCTCATCGTGGCGAAAACGCTGGAAGTCTATCGCAACTTGCAGGAGCAGTTCGTAAAACACCAAGTGAGGAAAAAGTACTTGGCAGTCCTAGAACCTCTAGAAAATCTAGAAACTCTAGATCGTCTAGATATTCTAGAGCGACGCGGCACCATCAGTCTGCCCCTGCGCCCAGACCCGATGAACCGTCCGCGGCAACTTGTGGACTCCGAGCACGGCAAGCGGGCTGTTACCGACTACGAATTCCTGTCGGATTGCCTTGTGGCATTATGGCCTCAGACGGGTCGAACCCACCAGTTGCGCATCCATTGTGCCCATCCTGACGGTTTGGGCCGCCCCATTGTTGGTGACGAGCTCTATGGCACCCGCGAAAAGGGTCAGCGTCTGATGCTTCATGCCGCAGAAATCTGGTTTTGTCATCCTGTAAAAAGCATAAATATGCACCTTTCTGTCGCTCCAGACTTCAAATTTTAATGTTTTTTAGCGATTTGTTTGGTCATTTCGAATAAAATACTTACCTTTGCAAGCAAAAGTATTTAATATTTAATAAAAACGAAAACAATTTGCAACATGAGAATTAAGAAATTTACTCTCCTGATGCTGACGTTGATGATGATGTCAGTCGTTGCATTTGCGCAGAAACCTGATGCAACATCGAAGCGTCTGCTTGCTCCTTTCGCACAGAATCAGGCAAGACTTGCCAAGTTGCCACTTTTTTTTGCTTTTTTGTTTGGATTTATATTTTTTTTTCATAACTTTGCACCCTTAAAGGACATATATTAATATATTACATAAGTTAAACCAAAACAATTTGCAACATGAGAATTAAGAAATTTACTCTTTTGACACTGGCAATCATGATGATGTCAGTTGTTGCGTTTGCACAAAAGCCTCTCTCGGCTTCTATGAAGGGACTGACTCCTTATAAGCAGATTCTTCAGGCCAAGCGTCAGGGATTGGTGAACGAGCAAAACGCCCAGGATTTCAAGTTTGCGAAGCCCGCTCTTCCGCAGAAAATGCAGAAGGCAAAGACCGTAAACATTCCTTCTAATGCTCAACTGAAAAAACTGCCGAAGAAGGATGTTAGTCGCTCTGTCCTCAATGCTAATGTGTCTATCCGCAAGGCTAACGGTTCTGTAGCAAGTGCTTCTCGCCGCGCTCCAGAGGATTACTCCATTATTACGGAAGCACCTGAGGGTACGGTAAAGACTTACAAACGTGCCGGAGACTGCACATATGTTAGTGGTTCCTCTGCTGTCACGGGCACCCAAAGCGGTAATATGGAAGTCGTTTTTGCTGCTAACAACGAGGTTTACATGAAGAATCCTGTTTGTGGATTTGGTTCATATGTTGGCCTGAATGCATATGCAAGGGGTACTTTGAGTGCTGACGGCACAACGATTACTGTTCCTCTGGGACAGAACTTGTACTATGGTTCCAGCTACGATGCCGCTGTTGCTACTGCGATGGCTGACTATGATCCGGAAACAGGTCTTACCCATGATACCGAAACTACGCAGGTGACATATACCATTGATAACGAAGCTGGTACTATCACTTTGAATGGTACGTCTGCTACTAAGAGGCTCACTGCTTTCTGGACTGACGATGATTCATGGTCGGGCTATTCTGAGTGGAATACCGTTCTGACTGAAAAAGCTCCTCTCGTTGTTCCTGATGTTGTAACTCCTCCTGCTGGTCTCGTCACTGAGGACTGGACTTTTGCTGGCTATAATAGCGATAATGAAGCCACTGAGTTTACACTTCAAGTCGGCTTGGATGGCACTGATGTCTATATCCAGGGTCTTTGCGTGTATCTGCCCGATGCTTGGGTTAAGGGTACACTGAGTGGTGACGGCACGAGCATTTCTGTCGCTTCTGGCCAGTTCTTTGGCGTATATGAATACGAAGGAGAAGATTATCCCATGTATTTAGTTCTCTATGATAATAATACAGGAGACATTGCTACAAACGTTACACTTCCTTTTGATGCTGTAAATGGTACCATTACCGTGCCAGATGACATCATCATATTTATTAATGGCGAGGAAGATACGATAAGTTACTTTGAGTATTATTATTATGCCTTTGCGGTAAGAGGTGCGGCTCCCGATGTCCAGACACCTTCTGCTAGTGTGGCAGAATCTGCAGCGGAATATCGTATGATAGCTCATGGGTATACTTATGATGGCGATGAGATTGCGGAGTATAATATTCCCGTCTTTGTCGCTTATGACGGAAACGACGTATGGGTGAAGGGTGTCTGCGAGGATATGCCTGACAGTTGGATTAAGGGTTCCAAGACCGGCAATACGGTGACATTCCCCACTGGCCAGTTCTTCGGTACAGCGAGTATCCTTTGGTTCACTTTTGACTACTATTTTGCAGGCTTCGATTACGCAAGCTATGCAACGGCCGATGTGACAATGACAGTTGATGATGCAACAGGCACATTAACCATGACCAGTCCTGACGAAATGCTGATCAATGCATCGTGGCTGTTGTATAATCCCAATATGTACTTTGATGCTGTTCAGTTTGTCCCTGTTCCTGATGTAGCGGCTACACCCGCTCAGCCCGAGATTACCGGTGCTACACTGACAGGAACCAGTTATCCCTATGTTTCAGTGGACATTCCCGCGGAAGACGAGTCTGGTAACCCGATTTTGACAGGCAAGCTCTATTATGAGTACTACTATGATGTAGACCACACGGTAAGTGAGTTGACGTTGACTCCAGCCGATTATGAGTATCTGACTGAAAACATGACGGAGATTCCTTATAACTTTACCGACGATTTTGATATCTATAATTACCGTCTGTATCTGAACATGGACTTCAGCACTTGGAACAAGATTGGTGTCAAGAGTATTTACTATGGTTGTGGCGAACGTCATGAGTCAGAAATCTTCTGGTACACTATCAAGCCCTATCCTATTAAGTCTGACATCGTTTTCACGTCTACTAACGACTACTCTATTCAGAATGGTCAGGCTACCGTTGCTGTTAATGATGAAGATGTGACTGCGGACGTTGATGCAAACGGCAAGCTTACTACTATCGCTGAGAATTCTGTTGTGACCATCAGCGCTGCTGAAGACTATGTCATCACTGATGTGAAGGCTTCGTTCCAGGGAAATGCAGTTCCTGCTATCAAATATAGCCTTGTGGATTCCTATGGTGACGGTTGGAATGGTAATGCCATCAATGTCGTCAAGGCAAGCACTGGTGATATTGTAGCTACGCTGACCATTACCAGTGGTGCTACAGCTGAGGGTACTGTTGACCTTGTAGGCGGTGAGACATACGATTTCGTATGGGTACCTGGATCATACGCTAGTGAGTGCTCTTATACGATTACTGACTTTAATGATAATGTCATTCTGAGTGGTTCGGCTGGTGAAGGTATGGTGTCTGGTTACGTTACTCCTATTGGTGGCGGTGCAGCTGTTGCTGGCGAGGTTGAGATTGGAACAGGCGATGCAGCCAATTCCTATGTCCCTACTTATAGCCTCTATAATTATTCTCTGACGCAGCAGATTTATACTGCTGCTGAGATTGGTCAGCCTGGTACAATCAACAGTATTTCCTTCTTCAATGCCGGACAAGAGAAAGTTAGAACTCTTGATCTTTATCTGGTTCATACCGATAAGGCGGCCTTTGCCGGTTCTAATGACTGGATTACGGTCTCTGCAAGCGATAAGGTGTTCAGTGGTGTGGTAACATTTACTGCTGCTGGTGATTGGACAACCATAACGCTTGATACGCCATTTGAGTACAATGGTACAGATAATCTAGCAGTCATCGTAGATGATAATAGTGGAACTTGGAGCAGCGGTTTGTCTTGTAGGGTCTTTAACGCTTCTGCTCAAGCTATTCGCATTTACAGTGATGGCACAGACTATGATCCCGCTAATCCCAGTGCATATACTGGAACTATTATGGATGTGAAGAACCAGATTAAGCTTGGAATGCTGGGCGCTGCTCCTGTTGACATTGATGTCGACGTAACCCTCGCTGGTGACGGTAGCTCGGCTTCGTTCGTGATGCCTACTAAGAATGTGAAAGTAAGCTATACGCTGGAATGGCTGGGTTATCCTGTTAATGTGCCCGCTGGTCAGTTCGCAACCTATTTCAAAGATGATGCTTTGACTCTGAATATTGGTGATGATTGTCAGCTGATGACTATTACCAGCTTCTCAGAGAATGCTGTTGTCGCTACACCGTTGGCTGTAGCTGCTGCCAATACACCATTGTTAATCTATAACGGTGGTAATGCAGACGTGAAGGCTTATCTGATTCCTACAGCGGAGACAGCTGATGATATCACTGCAATCCCAGAGTTCAAGGGTACGCTTACTGAAAAGACCTTCACTGACGATGATATGGCAGTCAAGGACTATTACGTCTGCACAGGTAAGGATTTCGTATGGGTTCGCGCTGCAGGTACTATCGCTGCCAATACGTGCTGGCTTGAGCTGACGAAGGATCAGCCTCAGAACGCTCGTTCTATCGAGTTCGGTGACAATACCACAGGTATTACAGGTGTCAACAATGTTGTTGCTGACGGTCAGTGGTACGACCTGAATGGTCGCAAGCTCGAACAGAAGCCAACAGCTAAGGGCGTTTACATTATGAACGGCAAAAAGCATGTTATTAAGTAAATGATATTAATTTTAAACATTTTACGATATGAAAATTAAAAAATTTGCACTTTTGACACTGGCTGTATTCTTGTCAACAGCAGTGTTCGTGTTTGCGCAGAAAGAAAACCGCTTGAGGTTTACCTCACAGGAGCGTGTGCGCACTATGCATCTTAGTGAGATGCAGCAGGTAAAAACAGCTCCTGAGGGCTTGCTGCAGAAGATGGTCGCCAAGTCTCATCGTGCTGCTTCCAACAGGGCGGCCGCCGATTTGGCAGGAAGCTATACATGGAATTATGAGATGGCTGATAGCTATTCTGATGCAACAGCAGAGAGAACACAGGGGTCTGCCAATGTTACCATTTCTGAGTCGGATGAAGTTTTGACAATCACTGGTATGTTTGCCAATCCTCTGACTGCTTCTTATAACGCAGAGTATGGTCTTTGGGTTATTGATGGAACGAATGCCGGTACTAGCAGTTATGGTGATTACGATGTACGTGGTATGTTCTATTATGAAGGTGATGATCAATATGAAGCAGGCTGGTACTATACTTCAATTGTTGCCGCAGTTGGCGATGATGGTACCATTTATTTTGCCACCGACACATGGTTAGTCAGAATTTTGACTACAGGTCAATATGCTGGCTACTCACTGACTCCCTATTGGGCACCGGGTAGTACGCTTACTCCAACAGAAGCACCTGATTATAGCAACGCATTGATGTACGACGACTTCGAGTCGGGAGAACTGTCTAATTGGACTATTTACACAAATGGTGAAATAACTGAAGGAAGAACTGATGGATGGGATATTGGTAGTCCTGCTAGTTGGGATATTTGCAATGCTCATAGTGGTTCGTATGTTGCTGCCTCTTGGAGTTGGAACAGTTCGTCTCTTCATGCAGACAACTGGCTTATCGCTCCGCAGGTTAATCTGGGTGGAAGTGTAAGCTTCTGGGTATATACTAATAAGAATTATCCCGACAGTTATGAAGTATTGCTCTCTACAGGTGGTAATGCTATATCTGACTTCACCATTACGCTTCAGCCAATGGCTCCGGCTCCAGCAACGGGTGCATGGGAACAGGTAACTATTGATTTGAGTGCATATGCAGGACAAAAAGGTTATATTGCTATCCACCATCAGGATTACGATGAGAACTATCTCTTCATCGATGATTTTGCTGTCTTTGGCGAAAATACAACTACTGGTTACGATTTGTCAAGCGTTAGCAATCACGGTAAGGTGACCTTTACGGTAAATGGTGAAGAGGTGACGAAGGCTGAAGAGGGAAAGACTGTTACAGTTACTGTTACTCCCGATGAAAACTGTTTTGTTGACGATATTAAAGCTACGGCTTATGCTGACTGGGGTGATGCACAAGCTCCTCAGCAGAATAACGCTCTCTTGAAGGATGTCGAGCTGACACCTGCTGGTGAAAACACTTGGACCTTCACAATGCCTGGTGCTAAGGTAGAGGTAACAGTTACCTATAAGAAGAACGTTACGGTGAACGTGGCTGGCGGTGACCTCAGTGCTGCTTTAGAGGATGCATCAGAGGGCCTGCCTATCTGTAACCTGAACTTGAACCTCACAGGTAGCGAATACACCGTTTCTGCTTCGATTGTTGCTTCTGGTAATGTTGTAGTCAATGGTAATGGTGCAACTATCGACGCTTCTGCTTTGAATGATGCATTCATCGTGCTCGACGGCACTGAGGAATTTGCCAAGAAGGCCGACGGTACTGACAGCGACCACAAGTTGATTGACGTTGTTACCGTAAAGAGCATAACCATCAAGGGAATGAAGGGTGCCTTCATCAAGGATAACCAGAAGACCCTGTTGCAGAAGCTGACTGTTGACAACTGCGTTATCGAAATGCCGGCTTCTAACAAGAACTTCATCGATTTCAACGGCAAGGGTTATGTCGGCGAGGTTAAGGTTCAGAACTCTACGATCTGGGCTGCTGACAAGAACACTGGCTTCTTCGCTCAGTATGGCAGCCGTCCCAAGAACGTGAACGGTGACTGGTTGCAGGTATTCGACGTACAGAACTCTGACATTATTAATATTGCCAATGGCAAGAATGTCTGCGACCTGAAGCAGAACGGTACTGCACAGAATGTGTACATCCTGAAGGACAACATCTTCGTTGACTGCGGTAAGAACGGTCAGACGGTGGTTGGCTTCAACAAGGGTCAGGCCAGTGCTACTCCTCAGTGGGAAGTAACGGGCAACAGCTTCGTTTGGGGTGGTGTTTGCACCAACGCAGCTGAGGCTGAGAAGGCCGGAAACGACATCGTTCAGAACAGTGTTGACGGTGTTCCTGAGTTCGCTGACGCTGCAAATGGCGACTTTACGCTTGGTCAATCTTCAGATCAGCGCAAGTACCGCGTTGGTGACCCACGCTGGTTCACTGAATACTATGTATATCCTGCTATTACCGCCGCTATCGACGTGACAGTTCCCTCTAAGCTGGGTAAGATGGATGGTGAGACGACAGGCGAGCGAACTGACCTGTACTATTTCCTGCAGTCTTATCTGAATGACAGCGAGAATCCTGCTTACATCAAGCTGACACTGGAGCCTGGTGCAATATATACCATCTCTCAGCCTCTGCAGGTGATGACTGCTATCGAGATTATCGGTGACGCAGCAGATCCTGCCATGATTGACGCAAGAGAGTTAGGTGCTAATCCATTCGTCCAGATTATGAGTGATAAGGTATCCATTCAAGCCATTGAGGAGCCAAATGAGAAAGGTTTCTTTACCAATATCTACAATGTGGCCTTCAAGAACTTCCGTCTCGAAAACCTGAAGGGTCAGCTCTTCTATGCAAACAAGCAGAAGTATCTGATTCCTTATATGACTGTTGACAACTGCACTGTCCGCATGGTTGGCGCAAGCAAGAAGACCTTCTTCGACTTTAGCGGTGGTGGTTTTGTTGAGCTTCTGACCATCAATAATTCTACGTTGAGTGCAGATGATGCAACAACATGGGCTAATGGTGGATTCTTCAGCACACAGAGCGGTACCAAGTTTGAAGACTGTGGTGCACAGCGTCAGAAGTTCGTGCTGACGAACAACACGTTCTACAATGTTTGTAAGGGTAAGACTACTTCTACCCTCCGAGAGAACAGCAAAGCGTTTATGGACTTCGAGGTGATAAATAATGTCATTGTCAACAGCGGTAAGAAGGGTGAGTTTGTCACGGGTCTGAATGCAGGTCAAAACAAAGCCACTCCAAACTGGCTTGTGAACTACAACGCATTCCAGTGGACTGAGGATAATGCCACCTTTGAGGATATCAGCAAAACTGAGGCCACGAAGGGAAGCAATTGCGGTATTTCAGGTAGCATTGCAGGCGAGATAGCTTTCCTGTATGCTGTTGATAACGCTGATGAGCTCCTGCCTATGATCGAGTTTGGCAACTACACGCTGGCTGACTGCCCGCAGAAGGATGCCAAGACAGGTGACCCACGCTGGATTGACGGCGGTACGACCGGTATCCAGACGCTGAATGCTGAGAATTCCGAGAAGCTGAGCGAGGGTGCTTGGTACACCATCCAGGGTGTTCGTGTTGACAAGCCTTCTAAGGGTGTCTTCATCCACAATGGTAAAAAGGTTGTTGTTAAATAATAACAATCATAACTAAAAAAAGCAGCGAACCTTGCACAGGTTCGCTGTTTTTTATTAACTTTCACCCTGGTGAAGGTACTTCCACTCGAAAAAGTAAAAAAACTTTTGGCTTTTTACTCGTTTATTCGTACCTTTGCAACATGATTGAGATAAAAAAGGTCGAAGACCGCAAGGGACTGAAGCAATTCGTGCAGTTGCGCTACGATATGTACCGCGATTGTCCATGGGCGGTACCGTTTTTATATTCCGACGAGATAAACACGCTGAGCCACGACAAGAATGCTGCCTTTGAGTGTTGTGAGGCTGACTATTTCATAGCCTACAAGGACGGCAAGGCGGTAGGTCGCGTGGCTGCTATCATCAATCGCCGCGCCAACGAACGCTGGGAGAGGAAGCAGGTGCGCTTTGGCTGGCTCGACTTTGTGGATGACCGCGAGGTGTCGAAAGCGCTGATGGATACGGTAGCGCAATGGGGTAGTGAGCGCGGCATGACGGAAATGGTCGGACCTTTGGGCTTTACGGATATGGATCGCGAGGGTCTGATGATAGAAGGTTTTGAGGAAGACGCTACGATGTACGTCAACTACAACTACGCCTACTACCAGCAGCATATCGAAGAAATGGGTGGTTTCGAGAAGGACAACGACTACATGGAATATAAGGTGAAGGTTCCCGAGCGGGTGCCTGACAAGTTCCATAAAATTGCCGAAATGGTGTCGAAGCGCTATAACCTGCAGGTAAAGAAGTTCACCCGCAAGGAGCTGATAGAAGGTAATAAAGGCCGTGAAATCTTTGATATCATCAACGAGACCTATAAAGACCTTTACGGCTATTCGCAGCTGTCGGACCGCCAGATTAACCAGTTGGTGGATGAATACATAAAGATAGCTGACCTGAATCTTGTTACAGCCATTGAGGATTGGAACACGCCTGAACATAAGATGATTGGTTTTGGTATTACCTTCCCCTCGTTTACGTCGGCACTGCGTAAGACGCGTGACGGACGATTGTTTCCCTTCGGCTGGTGGTACCTGCTGCGCACGCTGAAATGGCACAAGACGAGCGTTGTCGATCTGTTGCTTATCGGTGTGTTGCCTGAATATCGCCAGAAAGGCGCCAATTCGTTGATTTTCGACGACCTGATACAATGGTTCCAGCGCTATGGTTTCGAGTATGCTGAGGCTATGCAGCAGATGGAAACCAACGAAGGCGTGCGCTCGCAGTGGCAGTATCTGGAGTCGCGCATCCACCGCAAGCACCGCTGCTATAAAAAGAACATATAAAAAATACTCTTGGAGTAATGAATTTTTCTCCAAGAGTAATTTTTTTTATTCCAAGAGTAATTAGAATTACTCCAAGACTATTTATTCATCTCGGTCTCAATGAGCTGAAGCAGGCGTTCGACGGCTTCGTCCTCGGGAATGTTCTTCTCGACACATTCCTTTCCGCGGTATAGCGATATTTTGCCACGGCCTGCTCCGACGTAACCATAGTCGGCATCTGCCATTTCACCGGGCCCATTGACAATACAGCCCATGATGCCAATCTTCAGGCCAACCAGGTGGCTGGTAGCGGCCTTGATACGTGCGATGGTTTCCTGCAGGTTGTAAAGCGTGCGGCCACAGCCCGGACAGGAGATATATTCCGTCTTGGTGAATTTGATGCGGGCGGCTTGGAGAATGGCGTCAGCAAGGGTGACGAGCTGTTCGCGGCCAAACCGCGAACCACTCTGGATAATCAGCTTTGTGGCGCGGCGATCGATGAGGAGGGCTCCGACAGCCATGGCGGCCGTGAGCTGGAGGGTTTCCCAGTCTTCGCAGCAAAACTGCGAAGCACCCGACAGGTCAAGCGTGATAGTATCATCCTGGATGCTGGCTTCGGCTTCGGCACGGAGGCGGGTGCATTCGGGGATGAGCTCTACCAATTTGCGGGCAACGGGAATTTCGCATTCGGGCTCCTCGCTGAGCGACACGCGGATGGTATCACCAATGCCTTCAGTAAGCAAAGCGCCAATACCCACCGCACTCTTGATGCGGCCGTCCTCGCCTTCACCAGCTTCGGTAACGCCAAGGTGCAAGGGATAGTGCATGTCCTCAGCATCCATCGTTTTCACCAACAGACGCACGGTGGTGACCATCACGACGGTGTTCGAG
The DNA here is from genome assembly GCA_902774925.1 of uncultured Prevotellaceae bacterium. Classification (GTDB taxonomy): domain Bacteria; phylum Bacteroidota; class Bacteroidia; order Bacteroidales; family Bacteroidaceae; genus Prevotella. The sequence goes on from CACYKE010000001.1 coordinate 70,008, forward strand.
GCCTTGATGGAAATCACAACGTCATTGAACTGTTCGCGACGGAAGATGCGCAGGAATTCCATACAACTCTCGACGATTCCCTCCGGTGTATCGCCGTAGCGCGACATAATGCGGTCGGAGAGCGAGCCGTGATTCACACCGATACGCACGGCGGTGTGATGCTCCTTACAGATATTGATAAAAGGCACGAGCTTGGCCTCAATCTTCTTCAGCTCCTCGGCATATTCCTCGTCGGTGTATTCCAGGTGTTTGAAAGTACGGCCTGGGTCGACGTAGTTACCGGGATTGATGCGCACTTTCTCGCAGTACTGTGCCGCAACGTCAGCGGTATGAGCCGTGAAATGAACGTCAGCCACCAATGGTGTGTTGTAGCCGTCAGCCTTCAGACGGGCAGAGATATTCTTCATGTTCTCTGCCTCGCGAGTGCCCTGGGTGGTAAAACGCACCAGTTCACCACCAGCGTCGATGATGCGTTTGGCCTGAGCCACGCTGGCTTCCGTGTCGTTGGTGTCCGTAGTAGCCATCGACTGGATACGGATGGGGTTATCGCCACCGATGGCGATATTACCGACGTGACAAACCGTACTAATTCGTCTTGTACTCATACTTCACTTCTGCTAAGTCCTTGTTTGCCTTTTCAATCTTGGCCTTGAGGCCGCTCTTGTAGTCGGCCAAACGCTGGGCAATGGCATCATCGGTCAGTGCCAGCATTTCGACAGCGAGAATAGCGGCATTTTGTGCGGCATTCACGCCGACAGTGGCTACAGGAATGCCTGGAGGCATCTGGATAATCGAGAGCATGGCGTCCAGTCCGTCAAGCATCCCCTTGATGGGTACTCCGATGACAGGCAGCGTCGTTGAAGCGGCAATGACGCCAGGCAGTGCTGCGGCCATGCCCGCTGCGGCGATGATGACTTTCAGTCCGCGCTCTTTGGCGCCACGGGCAAACTCCTCTACAGCTTCGGGCGTGCGATGTGCCGAGAGTGCGTTGACTTCAAACGGAATCTGTAAGTCGTTGAGTTGCTTACAGGCTTTCTCCATAACGGGCAGGTCAGAAGTGCTGCCCATGATAATGCTTACTAGTGGGGTCATATTTTTTCGTTATTTCGTTATTACGTTATTCCGTGATTCCGTTATTCCGATGTTTAAAGGAAAAGTATCGCTATGGCGGCGCTGAAGAAACCCGTCCAGAATCCGACGACCACCTGAGCCAGTGTATGTTGGCGCAGAATCATGCGGCTGGTGCCGACAATTCCGCCTACGATGAATACCAGACAAAGCCACCACACAGGATTGAATCCCAGATAGTAGGCAAAGGCAAAGAGTGCTCCGCCCACACCTCCGATGGCTGCCGTATGGGTGGAAATCTTCCACCATACGTTGATGAGTGCACAGACAATCTGTAATGTCAAGGCAGCCACCACGATAGACCCCATGAAATGAGGCATGTGGAGACGCTCCATCACATAGATGCAGGTGAAATAGCAAATGATGGAGATGATGTACGGCACCATGCGTCGTTCGCGGTGGCCCAGTTCGATGAGGTTCCAGCCCTGATAACGGCGGTAGAGGTGGATGAGCAGGGTGGGGAGGAGGATGGTGAACAGATAGGTCAGCAGCAATACCTGTAGCTTGTAGGGCCAGGAGAACATGCTGAGATAGCTGAACACGAAAAGTACCACCAGTCCTACGATGGGCAGGTAGAATGGCGTGAACACCATGCTCATGATGCGAGCAACCAAGATGATTTCCTTTTCTCGTTTCATTTTCTAAGTCTTGCTACTGGGATGCCCAGTTGTTCGCGATATTTCGATACCGTACGGCGGGCTATGGGATACCCTTTCTCGGCCAACAGGTCTTTGAGTGTCTCGTCGCTCAGGGGCTTGCGTTTGTCTTCCGCTTCGATGAGTTCCTGGAGGGCGGCCTTGATTTCGCGGGTCGAGAGTTCTTCGCCATCGGCCGTTACATAGCTGTCGCTGAAGAAATGGCGCAAGGGGAATGTGCCCCAACGCGTCTGGGCGTATTTCGAATTGCTGACGCGTGAGACGGTACTGATGTCCAGTCCCGTACGTTCGGCAATGTCTTTCAGTATCATCGGGCGCAACGAGGCCTCGTCTCCATCCTCGAAGAAACGGTGCTGCCACTGAATGATGGCCCGCATGGTAACGGTCAGCGTGTGGCGACGCACCTGGATGGCATCGATGAAACCCTGGGCGGCTTCGACCTTCTTTTTTGTATATACCAAAGCCTCCGTCATCTGGCGGCTGAGGTGTTCCTTGTTGTCCTGGTAGTCGCGCAGTGTATCGGTGAACGACGGCGAGACACATAATTCTGGCACTTCGGCAGCATTCAGTGAGAAGGTCACTGTGCCGTCGTCGTGGGTATCGATGATGAAATCGGGGGTAATCTGTTGCAGGGAACGTCCGACGGTCTCACTGATGGAGGAACCGGGTTTCGGATTCAACTTGCGTAGTTCGGCAATGAGCGTCTCTGCCTGCAAGTCACTCAGTTTCAGTACTTGTTGCAGTCGTTGCCAGTGCTTCTTGGTGAAAAGCTCAAAGTATTCGCTGATGGTTTTCTCCATGAGGTCTCTCAGACGGGACGGGTCGCGTCGTTGAATCTGCAGCAACAGACATTCCTGCAGCGAACGTGCTCCGATGCCGGCAGGATCGAACTCTTGTAACAGCAGCAAGACCTGTTCTATTTCGTGCGTCGTAGCGTCGAGATGATGATAGATGGCCAGTTCGTCGCTGATGTTGTCCAGCGACTTTCGCAGCAGTCCGTCGTCGTCCAGCGAACCAATGAGGTATTCCATGATGTAGCGTTGGCGTTCGGTGATGTTGGCCATGTTCATCTGTTCGTTCAGCTGATCCATAAACGACTCCGTCTGACCATAGACCATTTCCTCGCGGTCCTCCTGATTGGACTGGCCGCTCTGATATACCGGCAGGTCCTCGTCGTCACGACCAATAGACTCCAAGGCAGCATCCAGGGCAGACTGGCGCTCCTCCTGTTCGTAGTCGTCGGTGTCGTTTTTGGGGGAGTCAAGATTTTCTAGAGGGTCTAGATTATCTAGATTCTCTTCTGGGGAGAGTTCCAACGCAGGGTTGTCGTCCATCTCGGTCTTAATACGTTCCAGCAGTTGAGTAATGGGCAGTTCAGTCAGCTGCGCCTGCAACAGCTGTTGCTGCGTAATGCTCTGCGTCAGTTTCTGTTGCTGCGTGAGCCGCTGTTCCTGTATCTGTCCCTGTGCCATTTTTTTCGTTATTACGATATTACGTCACTCCCAGTAAGCAAGTGTTCGCCGTTGTAGCACGGTAGTATTCTGCGTCTTCGAACCTTTTTCCCAATAGGTCAGGCTGAGCGAGTTGCTGGTCCAATTGCCGTTATCGTCGCGTGTGATGTAGTTGTTGCGCATATTGATGGTCATGATGCACTCGCCGTTTTTGTCGAACACCTTTTGATTCTGCGTCAACACCTCGTCCTGGTCGTTGTATGTGTAGTCGTTGACATAGCTGATGCCAGCCTCTTCGTTGGTCAGCGTGCGTTTAACGAGGCGGTAGCTGTCGTCATATGCATAGGTAATCGAGCTGAAACCCTCTTGTTCCTTCATACGTGCCCGAAGCAGATAACCGTAACGGTTATATTCGCGATCGATGAGGTCGAGATTCTCTATTTGACCGTTTCCGTGGAAGTGCATAAACTGGTCTTCAGCGACGGCATTCTCCGTCACGACCTCTTGAACATCGCCACGCAGTCCCATGGAGAGGGCGTCCTTATAATAAGGGGTGGAACCAAGATACAGCACACGGATGTCATGGGAACCGTTGTCGTTGTCGATGATGGAGAGTTTGATGCTGCCGAAATCGTCGATGTAGAACCAGCTGTCGTCGCGTTGCGTGAATTTTCCGTGATCTTTCTCTAATTTATAAAGGAAATACTGCAGGTTCTTGTCTAACATTTTCTGCGTGCTATAAGGACCGATGGTGACGTAGGCCGACGTAGCGAATTTCGTTTCCGGAGCCACACTGACCATCAGTTTCGAGCGGAAGCCGTAGAAATTGCCGCGGAAATAATAGTCTTCGCCATCGTCGGACTGTCCCCATTCGGCAAACTGGGCTTCCACCAGCGCCTGTCGCAGCGAGTCAATAGGCCCTTCGATGGGAATACCCATCAAAGAGATGCTTCGCGGGTCGCCCTGTGGCTGTGCAGAAACGGTCAGTACTGCTACGAACAGGAGGATGATAAACGTTATTTTCTTCATTTTCGCTGCAAAGTTACGAAAAATTCTGTAACTTTGCAGCAAAAAATAGGAAATATGAAGATATTTGCTGTAGGAATGAATTATATCCAGCACAATAAAGAGCTGGATGGCGCGTTATATAAACCAGAGAGGCCTGTTATTTTCACCAAAGCAGACTCCGCGTTGCTGAAGGATCATAAGCCGTTCTTCATCCCTGACTGGAGCGAGCAGGTGGATTATGAGACAGAGCTGGTTGTACGCATCTGCAGGCTGGGCAAGAGCATTCCCGAGCGCTTCGCCCACCGTTATTATGACGCTGTCACTGTGGGTATTGACTTTACGGCACGTGACTGGCAGCGTGAGGCCCGCAAAGAGGGTCATCCCTGGGAAATCTGTAAGGGTTTCGACGGGTCTGCAGTGATTGGCGAGTGGGTGCCGAAAGAAAAATTCCTGGATGTGCAGGCGTTGCACTTCCATCTCGACATCAATGGGACGACGGTGCAGGAAGGCTGTGCGAGCGATATGCTCTATAAAATTGATGAGCTGATAGCTTATATCTCGCAGTTCTTTACGCTGAAAACCGGTGATCTGCTATATACAGGAACTCCTGTAGGCGTCGGTCCTGTTCATATCAACGACCATCTGGAAGGGTGGCTGGAAGAAAGAAAAGTATTAGAATTCAATTGTAAGTGAGACGCTATATATATATAATAGGTATGGGACTGTTGCTGATGAGCCTGACGGCCAAAGCACAGCAACGGTTTTTCAACCTGACTGCTGAACAGGTCAGGATTGATTCGTTGTTGCCGGTATTTACCCATCATATGCCGCTAGGACCGGATTATGCCGACTCCGTCTATACCGTTTCCATTGTCTATCCGGAATTTATTCCGATGAGTGAGGCCGACATCGAACGCTGTGAAAAGATTATGTCGAAGTCGCTGCCCGCCATGCCGGAGGTGTCGCAGGTCATTAGCGTAGATAGGAAACAGGGCGAATTGACAGTCTCGTTTATTCCGCTGGTATTCCGTGACGGCCGATACCAGAAACTGGTCAGTTTCATGCTGGATGTCAGAGGTAAGAAGTTAGAGGGTAGAGGCAGAAGGGCTGCGACGCAGCGTTATGCTAACCATTCCGTGTTGGCAACGGGCAAATGGGCAAAAATCGGTGTGCCGTCGACGGGTATCTATCAGGTAACCAGTGATTTGATTAAAAAGGCTGGTTTCTCGGATATCAATAAGGTCAAAATCTATGGTTATGGTGGTGGAATGCAGCCCGAAACGCTGACTGCCGACTATCTGGCAGAGACCGATGACTTGACGGAAGTACCGACGTGTGAGGTAGGAGGACGAAAACTATTCTATGCCATCGGACCGGTCACTTGGGATGCCAATCATAAACGCATTCGTAATCCGTATTCGAACTACGGCTATTACTTCCTGACGGAAAATGACAGTACTGCGCTGATTATGAGTGAGGCGGAATTCAAAGAGAAGTATTATCCCTTGGCGGACGACTATAACTCTTTGTATGAGGTTGACGACTTCGCTTGGTATCATGGAGGCCGTAATTTATTTGACGCAACGACGATAGGAGCAGGCGGAAACCATACCTTTACCGTTGCGGCAAAAGGAACAGGCGCGGAAGGACAGATGACAACGGTGGTGACGGCGGATGATGCCGCAACGGTGTCTATCAGTTTGAATGATGTTCCTGTGGATTCCGTCATAATTACGGCGCACGGCAGTTATGAAAAGATGCGTCAGACGATGAGTATGACGGCCGTTCATAATCTGCAGCCATCTAACAAGGTGACGATCAAGAATCTCTCTGGTAGCTCTACGGTCCGACTGGACTATATTTCCCTGCATGCCAATGAACCTGCTGCGGCGCCTGATTTGTCTGCTACATTCCCCGTTCCAGAATATGTGTATAACATCACGAATCAGGATCATCATGCCGATGCGTTTGCCGATATGGTCATCATTATTCCCACGACGCAGAAACTCAAGGCACAGGCAGAACGTCTGAAGACAATGCATGAGCAGAAGGACGGACTGAGGGTTAACATTGTTCCTGCTGACGAACTGTTCAACGAATTCTCCAGCGGTACGCCGGATACTAATGCCTATCGCCGTTATCTGAAGATGCTCTACGACCGCGCCGGAACGGATGCTGACATGCCGCGCTATCTGTTGCTGATGGGTGATGGTGCCTGGGACAACCGCATGGCTAGTTCGGAGTGGAAAGGCTATTCACCTGACGATTTCCTGCTCTGCTATGAGAGTGAGAACTCGTCGAGTGCCACCGATTGCTATGTGACGGACGACTATTTCTGTCTGATGGACGACGGCGAAGGGGGCAATATGCTGACGGCAAAGGCTGATGTGGCTGTAGGGCGTATCTCTGCACGAACGGCTGACGATGCCGCTGGCGTGGTGGATAAGATAGAAAGCTACGTCAACAACGATAATGCCGGTGCGTGGCAAAACCTGCTTTGTTTTATGGGTGACGATGGTAATGATAATGCCCACATGCAGGATGCCGACAGCGTCGCACGGATGGTTGAGCAACTCTATCCGACTTATCAGATTAAGCGTGTTATGTGGGATGCCTACACCCGTGTCAGTTCCTCGACGGGAAACAGCTATCCTGACGTGACACGGCTCATCAAACAGCAGATGCAGCAAGGTGCGCTGATAATGAATTATGCTGGACACGGACGTGCTGACGCCATCTCGCATGAATATGTGCTGCATTTGGCTGATTTCGAGAATGTGTCGTCACGACTGCCTTTGTGGTTGACTGCCTCTTGCGACATCATGCCATTTGACGGACAGGAGGAGAACATCGGAGAGACGGCATTCTTTAACAAGAAAGGCGGTGCTGTGGCGTTCTATGGTACGACACGTACGGTATATCAGACTCAGAACCGACTGATGAATCTGGCATTTACCCATCATGTGCTAAGTCAGGATGACAACGCACAGCTGCTTCCTATCGGTGAGGCTGTACGACGGGCAAAGAACGAACTGATAGAGACGGGTATCATTACCGGATACGTGAATGGGAATCCCGTTTACTCCACTGACCGCACGCAGAATAAGTTGCAATATACGTTATTGGGCGACCCTGCCATGAGATTGGCGGCACCGACGATGGGTATCCGGATCGATTCCATTAACCATGTGCCTTTAACGGAGAGTCAGACACAGATCCTGAATGCAGGATCGACAGCAACTATCAGCGGACATGTCCTGGAAAAGGACGGACAGCCCGCTACAGGATTCAATGGCACGCTGACGACGATTGTGCGAGATGCGCTTGAACGGGTGGTTTGTAAGTTGAACGACCCAACAGAGGCTGAATATCCCTTTGTGTTCTACGACCGTCAGAACGTGCTCTTCAATGGTAACAATATGGTGAAGGACGGACGTTTCTCGCTGACCTTTGCTGTTCCTAAGGATATCAGCTATTCCGATGCAAACGGACTCATCAACCTCTATGCCGTCAGCAACGATAAGGCCATGGAGGCCAGCGGTATTTGCGATCAGGTGAAAATGAGCGGTTCGGGACCGCTTCCGCACGATGGAGCAGGACCTAATATCTATTGTTATCTGAATAGTGAGTCGTTTGTCAATGGAGGTAGTGTCAATCCGACGCCTTACTTCGTGGCTCAGCTGAACGACGAGGATGGCATCAATGCGGCAGGTAGCGGCATCGGTCATGACCTGGAGCTGATTATTGACGGTGATATGACGAAGACTTATTCGTTGAACGATTATTTCAAGTACGACTTTGGCAGCTATACTACGGGAACGGTAGGCTATAGTATTCCCGAACTGTCGTACGGAGAACATAAACTGCTGTTCCGTGCTTGGGACATACTGAACAACTCGTCGACGGCAGAACTGACATTCAAGGTTGTAAAAGGTCTGGAACCGTTGTTCTTCGACGTGGAGGCAACGAAGAATCCTGCCACGACAACAACATCGTTCCGTATCTTGCATGATCGGACAGGTAGTGATTTGGATATTATTCTGGACGTGTTCGACATCTCCGGACGTCATCTGTGGTCGTATTCGGAGAATGGTATTCCTGCAGATAACAGCTATACTGTAGACTGGGACCTGACGGTGGATGGCGGACGTCGTCTGCAGACAGGTGTCTATCTCTATCGGTTGCGTATAGCCAGCGACGGCAGCAACTATGCTTCGAAAGCTAAGAAACTTATCATTATAACTCATAAATAAAGGAATATGAAGACAACAAAAAAGATAATGTTATTGACAGCAGGTTTGTTCTTGGGATTGATTGTCCGTGCACAGGATACCAAGAGCCAGTTCAACCCCGTTGAACATGCTGTCATTTCGCAGACCATCGCCCCCGATGCCCGTTCGGCAGGTATGGGTGATGTCGGTGCGGCCACAGATCCTGATGTAAACTCACAGTACTGGAATCTTGCTAAGTATCCGTTCTGTATCAGCCGTGCGGGTATTGCATTGAATTACACCCCGTGGCTGCGACAGTTGGTGAATGACATTGACCTGGCTTATGTGGCAGGCTATTATCGCATCGGTGACAATGCGTCAATCAGTGGTTCGCTGCGTTATTTCTCGCTGGGTGAAGTGATGACCTCGCTCGAAGATAACGCCATGACGGTGAAACCCTATGAGATGTCGCTTGACGTCGGTGCTGCCTTGATGTTGACAGAGAAGTTCTCGTTGGGTGTGGCCCTGCGCTGGATTTATAGTGACCTGCGTTTCGATTACACGGAAGATGCTTCGCCGGCTTCTGCCTTTGCTGCCGATATTCATGCTTATTACAACAATTATATCAATATAGGACAGCGTGAATGCCAGCTGGGCTTGGGTTTGGTATTGCAGAATATGGGTTCGAAGATTACCTATTTTGGTGACGACCGTTCGCAGTTCCTGCCTGCCAATCTCAGATTAGGTGCTTCGTTGATGATTCCTGTTGATGAGTACAACCGTTTCACCATTGCTGCCGATGCCAATAAGCTGATGGTTCCCACAGTTCCTAAGCAGAATGATGGCGAAACGAAGGAAGAGTATGAGGAGCGTGTCATCTCTGAATATAGTGATGTCAGCGCATTCAGTGGTATGATTAAGAGCTTTAGCGATGCACCGGGCGGCTTCAAGGAGGAACTGGAGGAGATTCAGTGGAGTGTAGGTGCAGAGTATATCTACCACGACCAGTTCTCGCTGCGTGCCGGTTATCACCATGAGTCGGAGAATAAGGGTAACCGTAAGTATTTTACAATCGGTGGCGGCTTCCGCATGAACGTATTCTCATTGGATGTTGGTTATGTCATCTCTACGGCCCGGAGCAATCCTTTGGACCAGACGCTGCGCTTTACGCTGGCCTTCGACATGGATGGCATCAAAGACTTATTCAGGAAATAAATTGGATTAACGTAATAACGCAAACATGATAAGAGTAGGAATGGGCTATGACGTCCACCAACTGGTAAAGGGACGCGACCTATGGATGGGCGGAATAAAGTTAGAACACGAACTGGGCCTGCTGGGCCACAGCGATGCCGACGTACTGATACATGCTATCTGTGATGCTATTCTGGGAGCTGCCAATATGCGAGACATTGGTTATCACTTTCCGGATACTTCAGCGGAAACGGACGGCATGGACAGCAAGATAATTCTGAAGAAAACCATCGAACTGATAGCTACCAAGGGCTATCGGTTGGTGAATATCGATGCGACGATATGTGCCGAACGGCCAAAGATGAATCCGCATATTCCTCAGATGCAACAGACAATGGCGCAGGTGATTGGTTGCGATGACGACGCCATCTCTATTAAGGCTACGACGACAGAGAAACTGGGCTTTACCGGGCGACAAGAGGGTATTTCCGCATACGCAGTGGCTCTTATTGAAAAATAAGGGCCATTTATTTTTCAATAAGGGTCACTTATCAGAAATAAGTGGCCCTTATTGAACTCAAAAAAATACCACTACTCATCGACGAGCAGTGGTATTCAAAAAGCCTATGTTTAACTAAAAATCCTTTGTATTCGAAACAATTCCAGTCTTTCGACTGGAGGTCTGCCTTGCGGCAGCATATTATTTTATTAAAACGATTTCCTTAGAAAAGAAAGTTATGAGCGCTTCACAGCGATCACTGTTATCCTAACACATTTAAAACTTTCTTCTTACCAATAACTAAAAACCTAAAACTATAAATATTACTACTAACCTAAAACAATCTATTAAAGAAACTTGACCTCACTTAGTCAAGTGTCATCCTTTCGTTTGACGATGCAAAGGTACGAACTTTTTAGATTCCTACAAGTTTTTACCATCTTTTTTCTCAAAAAAATGCGTTGTTCTTGATTTAAATCAAGTAATGTGCGCGATAACATGTATTTTTTACCCTTTTTCTTTTTGTATTGTCCTCACTTATTCGTACCTTTGTCGGCATATATATAATAAGGTATGCGAGTACTGATAGTAAATACGAGCGAACGGACGGGTGGGGCGGCAGTTGCAGCCCACCGACTGATGGATGCATTGAACAACAATGGCGTGAAGGCAAAGATGCTGGTGCGTGATAAGGAAACGGACCAGTTGACGGTTTCTTCCTTGCCGCAATCTTGGCGCCAGCAATGGAATTTCCTTTGGGAACGCTTTGTTGTATGGACGCATTTGCATTTCAGGCGTGAACACCTATTTGAAATAGATATTGCCAATTGCGGCACTGACATTACGAAATTGCCTGAATTTCAGGAGGCCGACATTATTCATCTTCATTGGATTAATCAAGGAATGCTGTCGTTGAACAATATCCGCAAGATTTTGGAGAGCGGCAAACCTGTGGTATGGACAATGCATGATATATGGCCTGCTACGGCTATCTGTCATTTGACATTGGATTGTAGGAATTTTGAAGCGGGCTGCAGCCGTTGTCGGCTTTTGCCAGGAGGTGGTTCTGGGCATGATTTGTCTGCACGATTCTGGCAACGCAAGCAGCGTCTGCTAGAAGGAAAGCGTATCACATTCGTGGCATGTAGCCAGTGGCTGGCAAGCGAAGCACGGAAAAGTGCTTTGCTGACAGGACAGGATATCTTGTCGATTCCAAATCCAATTGACAATCGATTGTATGCTCCTTCCGACAAGCGCAAGGCGCGTCAGCAGTTGGGCCTTCCGGAAGAGGACCGTCTGATATTGTTCGTGTCACAAAGGGTGACGAATCCGAACAAGGGTATGTCTTACCTTATGGAAGCGTGTCAGCAATTGGTTCGTCAATATCCTGAGATGGAACAACGGACTTCAGTGGTTGTGCTTGGAGGACATGCCGAAGACTTGCATTTTCCGTTCAAGACCTATCCTTTGGGTTATGTGAATGACGAACAGCGCATCGTTCAGGTCTATCGTGCAGCGGATGCTTTTGTTTTGCCATCGTTGTCGGAAAACCTTCCAAACTCCATCATGGAGGCAATGGCATGTGGCGTTCCCAGTATCGGTTTCCGTATCGGTGGAATTCCGGAGATGATAGAACATCTCAAGAATGGCTACTTGGCAACCTATCGTGATGCGGCAGATTTGGCAAAGGGTCTCCACTATGTTTTGGCTGAGGCCGATTATGACGATTTAAGCCATGAATGTTTGAAAAAGGTCGCACATAGTTATTCACAGCAAAGTGTTGCCAAACGTTATCAGGAGGTATATAATAAAGTGATGAATTCTCATAAGCAATACGATGATTAGAATAACTGTAGTTACGATAACTTATAATGCCGAAAAGGTGTTGCGGCGAACACTTGACAGTGTGTATGCTCAGACCTATGAGGGGGTGGAACACTTAATAGTAGATGGTGCTTCGAAAGATAACACGTTACAAATGGCTGAGGTTTATAAGGAAAAGAGCGACGCTTCGGGTAATGGTCATAAGGTGATTATTCTGTCTGAACCCGATCACGGCATTTATGACGCCATGAACAAAGGTCTGACGCAGGCTTCTGGTGATTATATTGTTTATATGAATGCTGGTGATTTCTTCCCGCAGACCGATACGTTGGAGCAGATTGTTCAGCACTGTCAGCTGAATGAACTGCCGTCAGATGATCTCCCGGGCGTGCTTTATGGCAATACCGATATCGTGGATAGTGACGGCCATTATCTTCATCCTCGCCAACACCAGCCTCCCCAGCAACTCACATGGCGTTCGTTCCGGAAGGGTATGTTGGTATGTCATCAGGCCTTTTACGCCCGTACCGATATTGCCAAGAATCAGCAGTACGACACACGCTACCGTTTTTCTGCCGATGTTGACTGGTGTATCCGTGTGATGAAAGAAACGGAACGCATGGGTTTGAAGTTGTGTAACACGCAGATGGTCGTGGCAAACTATACCGAAGAGGGAACCACGACGCAGAATCATCGTGCTTCCCTCTTGGAGCGTTATCGTGTGATGGCCCACCACTATGGTCCTGTACAGACGTTCTTGCTGCACTGCTGGTTTGTGGTGCGTGCCGTCTTTAATTAATCACGACCTTTTTACCGTTAATGATGTAGATTCCCTTGCTGGGACGTTCTACTTGTTGACCGCTGAGCGTATAGATCTTTCCATTGGAGGCAGGTTGCTGACCAATGGTCATTTCGTTGATACCAGTGGGTGTGATGACCTTCACCAAACCATTCTTGTTGTAGTAGCCGCCATTGGTATATGTGAGATCGTCAGTCTGAGGCGACGAAGTGTTGTTGAAGATAATCTTTTGAGGCTGCGTCGCTGACGAGTTCTTTTCTTTCGTACCATCCCATGTCCATTTCCATACTTTATTACCATTCTCAGCAACGCCTAAGAATTCACAAACCACTCCTGGCCATCCTCCGTTGGCAAAGGTGAAATTGTCTGAGGGAGAATCCGACCAAGCCCAGCAACTGATGTCGTTATTCCAGCTAGAAGGAGCTTCGAAGAAGGCACCAATCTCGCCCTCACTCATAGTACACTCTGCAATGGGCAATGGTTCTAGGGAGGTATAGACACGTGTCACAATGCTACTGACAGTGCTGCCGATGAGCAAGCCGACTTTCAATGTCATGTCACCTTCAATTGTAATCTTTGTACCACTGGCAACTTTCGTGCTCGAGGCTGTCGGAGTAGTGCCATCAGTGGTATATACCAGCTGGGCATCGCTGTTGGCACTGACAGCAGTTAACAAAGCCTGCTGCTGACCGTCGTATTCACCTGAGGGCAGGTCAACCCATGCCGTTTCCATATTGTTCGACACCCAGTAAGCATAGTGATAGCCTGACAGTATGCAAGTATATGCACCATTGGGCGTATATGTTGAGGCTTGCTTGCCTACAACGGCAACAAGATACTTGTTATCCTTTCCTTCAGTACGCACAGCATAGTAGTCCTTATTTGTGGCCATATTCAGTGTTGAACTCTGGTTGTGCAATCCTACGGCATTGCGCACATCAATCATCGCCTTGATATCGCGCTTGCAGTCTATCCAGTGTTTCAAGAAGACACATGGTGTACCTGGCATGGCCATCATGTAGGCATTGGCTGCCAGCGTGTCTTTTCGCAGTGGACCATTGGAAGTTCCGTCAGGACGCACCTCCGTGTCGTGATTCTCGACAAAGGTTACAGCATAGCGACGATAATTGCCACTATTGAAACTGCCGCTGACCAACGGCCAGCTGCCGTCGTTCTGCTTGCCTAGGTAGGTCCAGTCGTTTTTGTCGACAGCATTCCGAACGACATATTTGAACTGGAAGTCAAAGGCAGCGCTACGCTTGCCTGTACCTTCTATCCAGTTTTTGATGGTATTGGAATTATCCCAGCACTCGCCGACAGAGAACTGAGGCTTGGCATCTTCGTTATACTGACCAAAGAACTCAGGCAGGAAACCTTTGGCAACGTCATAGCGGAAACCGGTATAGCCCAAGTCGTTGAGCAACATACTCAGATAAGCCTTTACGTTTTTCTTGACGTTCTCACTCTTATGGTCCAAGTCTCGAAGACCAGGGAAGTCCTCGCCTGTATCATTGTTCGCAGAGAGCGTATATCCGTTTTGCGTGGCCCAAGTCTTAGTTTTGCCATCGTCATCATTGGCACAGATGTCGGTGGATTGCAGTTGGTATTTCACGCCATTGTATGTCTCTTCGGGGAAGTCTACCCAATTGGATACATTGCCACAATGGTTGATGACAACGTCGGCGATGGTTCCAATTCCTTTGGCCTTGAAAGTCTTGATGAGCGAGCGTAGTTCGTTCTCCGTACCAAAAGAACTATTATAGTGTCCGGGAAACCAATAGAGCGGATTATATCCCATAGAGATAGTGGTAGCAGCCTGAGCACTCTGTGGTAACCAAACAAGATTGAAATACTGTGAGAGTTCATCAGCCTGTTTCTCCAGTTTAGTCCACTTCGTCTGGGAATAGGATTCCCAATAGAAACCTTGCAACATGACGCCGTCGTATTTCTCTGGCCAGCCCTGCGACAGCATGGGCAGGGTTACTAAAAATGTGATGATGGAAATGAATAAACGTTTCATAATCATTGGGTTATTAGTTTTTGTACTGCAAAGGTAAGGAAATAATTGAGAAATGATAATTCTGAATTGGGAATTAATGACTTATCAATCGTGCAACCGATTGCACACGACTATGTTTTCGTAAAGCCCAAAGTCAGTACGCTCAGGCGGATGCCTTCGATGTCCTTGAGGGCATCCACACAGGCTATCAGCGTGGCTCCTGTAGTGCAGATATCGTCCACAAGTAGTACGTGTTTACCTTTCAGCGGACTATCGTCGCATAATTCAAAGATGTCTGCTACGTTCTCCTGACGTTCATGACGACTGAGCTGCGTCTGACTCTTGACAAAATGTTTGCGACGCAGGGCTTTGGTGGCGATAGGCAGATTGGTAATGTCGCTAATTCCAATGGCCAATTGTTCACTCTGATTATAGCCGCGTTGTCGCAAACGCTTGCGACTTAACGGCACGGGAAGCAGGACGTCGATGCCGTCGAAATAGCGTGCAAACTGCATCTCGTTGGCCATCAGCCTGCCCATATCCTCACCGATATCCGGACGGTCGTGGTATTTCATGTCGTAAACAATACGCGCCATCTCCGAATGAGGCTCGTAAAACAACAGGGCTGCAGCACGTTCTACAGGTGTCAGATGCCAGAACAACTGGGCCATGGGGTTGTCGTTAGGTGTAAACTGATAGGTGGTACGAGGCAGATGTAGTACGCACACCGAACAAAGGCTTCGTTCTGTGGGTGATAGTCGTTCACCGCAGACCACACACTGTCTCGGCGAGATAAAATCAAGAAAACGCGTCCACCAGTTCATTGTTCATTTAAAAATCATCTTCCTCTGGTTCTTCTTCCACGTCAATGCATTGGCGGATGATATCAAACGTAAAGCCGCGTCCCATTGCAAAGCGCATCAGTTTCTGATTCAATTCGTAGTCGCTGTTGGCTTTCGTCGACTTGCGCTTCTGTTTTAGTAAAGGTCGCAACACACCAAGATATTCCTCATCGTCTACCTCGTCGAGCACACGTTTACGGATATCTTCATCGATATGTTTCTGCCACAACGCCTGATCTACCTTACGACGGCCCCATTTGTTATACCGGATCTTATCCTTGACGAAAGCTTGTGCATAGCGCTCGTCATCGACATAGCGTTCCTTTACCAGCCGTTGCATCACGCGGGCCTGTGCTTCCTCGGGCACTTCCCAGCGACGCATCTTCTCCAGCATTTCCCATTGGCAGTGCTCGGCTTGTGCACACAGCGCTGCCAATGTTAGGTAGGCTTCTTTCTCACTTTTCATCGTTTTGCTCTTATCATTCGTTGTTTACCGTACTGATCATTGTTAAGCGTGATGTCGTGATACGACATCTTACTTAACATGTCTTGTAAAGACTCCGCATATAAAGGATTTATCTCGAAATATAACCATCCGCCCTCTTTCAGTGCCGTCTGTCCGTATTGCGCTATGGCACGATAAAACAGCAACGGGTCGTCGTTGGGTACAAACAGCGCCGTATGGGGTTCGTGTTCCAAAACGTTAGCTTCCATCGTCTCGCGTTCCTTATTACATATATAGGGGGAATTGCTGACGATGAGGTCGAAGGCGGAGGTAAGATGTAAGATGGAAGAGGGAAGATGTAGGATGTCCACTTGTTCGAACTTCACATGAACATCGGTACGTTTAGCATTCTCCTCTGCAACTTTTAACGCCTCTTCTGAGATGTCCCATGCCGTCACCTCAGCCTCGGGCATCTCAGCAGCCAACGTAATGGCAATACAACCAGAACCTGTGCCGATGTCAAGGATATGGGTAGCGTCCGTTGTTAGTATCCACTGGCAGAGTTCTGCTGTTTCAGACCTTGGAATCAGCACATGCTCGTTGACCACAAACGTCCTGCCATAAAAGTCTGCCTGTCCCAGTATATACTGCACAGGCTCCTGTCGCTCCAACCTAACTGCAATCTGCTCCAGTTCGTCTTGTGGCACGCTGCTGTCACGACCCATCAGCAGGTCACTTAATGTCAAACCATAGCGCACCTCATAGATGAGTCTCGCAATGGCCTGTGCCTCGCCCTCGCCATAAACAGGGACCAATCGTTGCCACAATTGGCGATAAGTCATTGGCTAATCTGCGCTACCGTCCTAAAAATCTCAGGCAATTCAACACCAAGCATCTGCAGAATGGCTACCACCGAATAATCCTTATTACCCAACATCTCGGAGTGTATCATCACCGTTGGGTAGTAGAGACCATTCTGGGTATTTTGCACGGCATCCATATATAGATCACCAACTGGTACGTCTGCCATCAGCAGTGACAGCTCTAGGTTGCTGTTGAAGTCTGCAACGATAGCCTTACATTCCTGCTCCGTCGTACCTTCTTCCATACATTTGGCCAGTTTTATTCCGTTGACTACCAGATAGTTGACATTGTCCGTCGTGCCTTCAAAGACCAACATGTTGTCCATCGCCTTGACGGTGAAGTCGGCATGTACTTTGACATCGTGTGTGATTAACTTCAAGATGTCGCCATCGTCTTCCAGATTAGCTGTCATCGTCAGCAACGGCGTTTCTTCATCCACCTTGCCGTAGGTCAGGTCTACTGTGCGTCTGTGCGAACTGTTCTTGTCATACGTCAGGTTAATTTCATAGTCGCGATAGTACATCTGACCATTATAGAAGTAGTCTTTAATGATAATCGGCAACCACCAGGGACGCTCGCTCTCCGAACCGGACTCAATCTTCACCACCTGTTCATTGTTCTTAAAGATATAGAACTCGCTGGCTTTGTTTACCACCGTCCGCGTCTTGAAACCTCGCCACTTGATGGTCACTTCTTTGACGATTTCACCCTTCACCGTATATTGACTGCCATCCTTGGCGGTATAGTTTACCTCACCCCTCTTGGTGGTGTTCAGACCAAACCATGAAGAGCTGCTCTCTCCCATGTCACCTAATGTCACCGACAAATCCCACGCCAGTTTTAGGGCATCGTTGAATGCCTGGAACGAGAATCGGCGTCCCAGCGTCACAGAGCGCGTTTTGGCCTGCTCGCCTTCCAACAAGGTTAGCAGTTCCGACAACTTGTTCTCAAACTCAGTGCGTTCGTTATTCTCGTCAGCACGGGTTGTTGCTGTCGTATAGGGTACCACCTCTTTCAGTCCTTCCAGTTCCTGGAAGTTCAGGTCTGACAGTTGTTCGTTAAACGATTTTGCAGTATCCAACAGCGGACTGGCCGGCAGCACAACATCATCTTTCGTCTGCTTGCCAGCTTGATTATCGTCGTCCTTACTACAGCCCAATAGTACAAATATTCCGGCTGTCATCAACAACATCACGAATAGGGAGTTAATAGTTTTCTTCATAGGGATGTTCTTTTTATTTGTTTCTGCCGGCAAAGATAGTGTAAATCAAGCAAAAAACCAAATAAATTTTGTTTTATTTGGTGTTTTCATCTTTTTTCTATAATTTTGCAGCTATGACGAACGACGAATTTTACATGCAGCGTTGCATTCAACTGGCTGCAAACGGTATTCAGGGAGCACGGCCCAATCCCATGGTAGGGGCTGTAATCGTTGCCCCTCTCACCTCTCACCTCTCACTTCTTACCTCTAAAATTATCGGCGAAGGTTACCACGTACGTTGTGGCGAGGGTCATGCGGAGGTGAACGCCTTTGCCAGTGTACGTCCTGAAGATGAGGCTTTATTAAAGGATGCCACCATCTATGTTTCTCTGGAACCCTGTTCACATTACGGCAAGACACCGCCCTGTGCTGACCTGATTATCAAAAAAGGTGTCCGTCGTGTCGTTGTGGGCACTATTGACCCCTTTGCCGAGGTGCAGGGTAGGGGTATCCGGAAGTTACAGGAAGCAGGCATCGATGTCACTGTCGGCGTACTCGAAAAGGAATGCCAGTGGCTGAACCGCCGTTTCTTCACCTATCATCGTGAGCACCGTCCGTACATTATCCTCAAATGGGCACAGACCGCCAATGGATTCATCGACGACCACGGGAAAGCCCTGCAAATCAGCAACGAACAGACGCAGATGCTCTCCCACCAGTTGCGTGCCGAGGAGGACGCCATCCTCGTAGGTCATACTACCGATGCCCGCGAACATCCGCAGTTGACGGTCCGCCACTGGCACGGACCCAATCCCAAGCGTATTGTCCTGACCCACGACCACCCCTTGCCACAACTGATGGACGATCTCTACCAGCACGTCATCCAGTCACTCATCGTCGAGGGTGGTCGTCAGACGCTCCAGTCGTTTATCGCCGCTGGTCTATGGGACGAGATTCGTGTAGAGACAGGTGCTATGACTGTTACTGACGGAACAGAGGCACCACAACTCCCGTCTGATGCAGAGGTTGTGGCGCAGCATGATTATGATGAGAATGTGATTACTTCCTTCCGAAATCCGCAGGTACTTCGCCCCATTTCGACGTTTCCCACTTGATGATGGGATTGCGGAAAGTGTGGGTGCGTAGCCAGTTCTCGGCGCGCTGGATAATCTGATAGAGCTGCTCTGTCTCTGGGGTGCGCTCTAACTTGGTCTTGCACTGGCGCTTGTTCACCCAGAGAATAGCATTATATGAATCCGAGTAGATGGTCTTGTCGTGCAGCCCCTGCTGTTGCATCAACGCCAAAGCATGCACAATAGCCAGGAATTCGCCAATGTTGTTCGTACCCTTTACTGGCCCGAAATGGAATACGCGGGATCCTGTTGCCAAATCAATGGCTTGATATTCCATCGGTCCGGGATTGCCGCTACAAGCAGCATCCACAGCCCACGCGTCTGCCCTTACCTCCATGGGCAGGGGCAGTACCGTGTCGTGTCTATAGTCAGGAGGGTTCTGCATATTACATGCGCTCTGGGACTTCGATGCCGAGGAGTCCCATACCGTTCTTGATGATCTTGGCGACGTTCTTGGCTATCATCAGGCGGACAGCCTTCTTCTGCTCATCGGGTTCGTTGAGGATGCTGAAGTCGTGGTAGAACTGGTTGAACACCTTCGTCAGCTCATAGCAGTAGTTAGCGATGCCACTGGGGCTATAGTCCTTACCGGCCTGCTCTACGGCAGCACCAAACTCAGACATTTTCTGAATCAACTCGATCTCTTTCTCAGAAAGACTAGATGAACTAGAAAAACTAGAGATACTAGGTGCTTTGCGGAGGATAGAGCGGATGCGGGCGTAGGTGTACTGGATGAAAGGACCGGTGTTGCCGTTGAAGTCGATACTCTCCTCGGGGTTGAACAGCATGTTTTTGCGTGCGTCAACCTTCAGGATGAAGTACTTCAGGGCGCCCATACCTACCACGCGGGCAATCTCGCGGCGCTCCTCTTCGGTCATATCGTCAAACTTGCCCAGCTCCATTGAGGTCTTGTAGGCATCCTCTACCATCAGCTCCATCAGGTCGTCTGCATCCACCACCGTTCCCTCACGGCTCTTCATCTTACCGTTGGGCAGTTCCACCATACCATAAGAGAAGTGAACCAATTCCTTGCCCCACTTGAAGCCCAGACGGTCCAAAAGGATAGAAAGCACCTGGAAGTGGTAGTTCTGCTCGTTGCCAACGACATAGATCATCTTGTCAATGGGATAGTCCTTGAAACGCATCTCGGCAGTACCGATGTCCTGCGTCATATATACAGATGTGCCGTCGCTACGCAGCAGCAGTTTCTGGTCCAGACCTTCGTTGGTCAGGTCAGCCCATACAGAGTTGTCCTCGTGGCGCTCAAAGAGACCCTTGGCGAGTCCCTCTTCCACCTTGGCTTTACCCTTCAGGTAAGTCTGACTCTCGTAATATATCTTGTCGAAGGAAACGCCCATCTTCTTGTAGGTCTCGTCGAAACCGGCATACACCCAGTTGTTCATCTTCTCCCACAGGGCGCGCACCTCAGGGTCGTTCTGCTCCCATTTCACCAGCATCTCGTGAGCCTCCTTGATGAGCGGAGCCTCCTGCTTAGCCTTTTCTTCGTCCATGCCCTGAGCCACGAGTTCCTTTATCTCCTTGCGGTAGTGCTTGTCGAAGGCTACATAGTAGTCACCAATCAGGTGGTCGCCCTTCTTGCCAGATGATTCGGGAGTCTCGCCATTGCCGTACTTCAACCAAGCCAGCATCGACTTACAGATATGAATACCGCGGTCGTTCACGATGTTC
>CACYKE010000002.1 GCA_902774925.1 uncultured Prevotellaceae bacterium
TGTTAAGCCTGTAGCTAGCGTTCATCCTGAGCCAGGATCAAACTCTACATTGTAAAATTTTTATTTCTCCGAAAGAAAAATTTTACAGCTTCCGTCGTCACTCGGAAATAATCAAGCAAGCTTGTTATTTCACTCGCTCCTAGGAACCTTGTAAAAATCATTCCTTCGATCTAGTCTCTGTCTCAGAACGCTCATCCGGTAGTTTAAGAAAATTGAAACGGTTTGTTCTTGTTACCCAAGTATATACATTATATAATATACATACTCGCTTCTCGTACTACTTCTTCTCTGTCTATGTAAGTCTTTCAAAGAACTCTTTTTGGGGTTGCTTTTCAAGGACTCTCCCTGAAAGCGGATGCAAAGGTACGACTTTTTTCCGAACTAACAAACTTTTTCGCAGAAAAAATTCAATTATTATGCAAAAAAGATTGGAGACTTGATTTCCGTCAAGTCTCCAACCCTTTATACCTTTATTATATTATATAGGCATTACTTTTCTTCAGGAGCCTGACCAATCAGTTCCATGAACTCATCTAATTTCGGAGTGATGATAATCTGGGTACGACGGTTGCGCTGCTTACCCACCTCAGTTGTGTTGGGCTGGAGAGGATTGTACTCACCACGACCACCAGCAGTCAGGCGCTTGGGATCTACTCCATAGTCTTCCTGCAGAGCCTGAACGACACTTGAAGCACGCAGACAAGAGAGGTCCCAGTTGTTGCGGATGTTCTCACGCTTGATGGGCACGTTATCGGTATTACCCTCGATGAGTACGTCGTAGTCCTTGTAGTCCTTAATAATCTTGGCAATCTTCGACAGTGTCTCAGAAGCGCGCTTATTAATCTTATAGGTACCACTCTCGTAGAGCATGTTGTCAGCCAGCGAGATGTAGACGACACCCTTCAGCACCTGGACGTCAACCTCCTTCAGTTCCTCCTTAGAGAGCGAACGGGTGAGGTTGTTGCTCAACACCAGATTCAGTGAGTCGCTCTTTGACTTCACCTCTACCAAGTGGCGGATGTACTGGTTCGACTCGTTAATCTGGTCCACCAGCTTCTCAATGCTGACATTGTTCTGACTGGTGTTCGTCAGGCTCTTGTCCAGCGAAGCCTGCAATGTTTCGTTAGCCTTACGGAGCTCGGCAATCTGCTCTTCAAGACTAGCCACACGAGTAGTAGATGCAGCCAACTGTTCTTTGGTATTCTGATAGTTTGTCTGCAAAGCCTTATTCTCTTCCTGGCAGGACACAAGGTCCTTCTTGGAAGCACAACTGGTCAACAGCAATACTGAAACCAGCGACATCATGAAAATACTTTTCTTCATCTTTTTCTTCATTAAATTAATAATTCGGGTGCAAAGTTAGTGATTACTCCGTCATTTCAAGTGAAAGTGAAACGAATTTAGGTTATTTTAAAGAACTTTTGCTTAATGCCGATAAAATACGAGGTGTTGCACGCGATTCCCAGAATCAGTATCAATGAGATACCATTCCATCCTGTCTTTCGAGACTGACGCTATTTCGTACTCAAAGTCCAGTTGAACAAAACATACGTTTTTTGGGGCCTGATAATGTAAGACAATATGACTCCCCTTGAGTTCATATCTGAACTGATGTGTACCAAGCTCAGAAGTGCCAGTTCCATCAGCCTTGAAAGAAAATGCCCACATGTCGCATGTATCAGCATAATCCGGATTCATATTCTGATGGCTCGCAGACCATTCCCCAAGTAACAGCATAGGACTAACAACCATATTGTTGTCTTTCTCGTCGTCACTGTTGCTACAGCTGCTCATGCAAAAAACTAGCATCAGCATTGCGCCCAAACATAAGATAAAGTACTTCTTCATATTCGTTGTCGTTTTAATTGCAAAGTTACACATTATTCTATATATAAAAGCCAGAAAGGACTCAAACCTTGCATGAAAACGGAAAATTTAACAAAGTTTTACCTTTGTGAGGTAGGATGATTCCAATGAAACACCAAATTGTTCATATACTCTTCACCACCTACGCCTGTTTTCTTGTAGCTAAGGGCGTCACAATGGTCAAAGACGTCGTGCTGGTAATCGAATGAAATATTGAACTTGTAATCTATATTTTCCTTGGAATAGAAATCCTGATACGTCCGATTATAATAGTGTACGGTTATTGAACGGATTTCGTTTTTTGGCGTTTGACCAAAACATCCCATATTGGCCAAAGCGGTCAGGTACTCACTTGCGTGTCCTGTTGAGAGAGTAGCGTCTACGAAATCCAGCGTAGCATAAGGAATTATTGCTTTGGCCAACGCGTCGTCGTAAGTATAGCTAACGACGCAGTTGTCACTCTCGTTTATCGACAAGACGTCTATACGCTCGAGATTCTTGCTGGCCGACCAAGTAAAATGACTTGTTTCGACAAGGGCCTCGTCACCTAACGTAGATTTCTCATAACGCATACATTTGCTCAGTTGCTTCCCGTCGTATTCAAATACGATGCTATCTCTCAAGAGCGAACGTGAGTCCTGTCCTATGACAGCTTGCACTATCAGGTCGTTTTTGAGATAGAAAACCGATTGTGCATTCAGTCTCAGACGGAGGTTATAAATCTCATTCTTGGATATCCAACTGCGCTTCGCAATGATTGTATTGAGGTCTGGGTATGAGAAATGAACAGAGTCATAACCCAACGAATTCTGATATCCATTTCCTTCTGTCAGTAAGGTTATACGGCCTTGGGCGTCATATTGGTAGGAAATAAGGGTTTCCTGACCAAAGGTTACACTGTCCAAGAATGCCTTTTCTGTATCAGGGACGTCAGTCCTGCCTTCCGATTCAGATTTATCGCATCCTATCAGCATGATGATGCCCAATATTAGTAATAAGCCGTACTTCTTCATAATCTTCTTCGTTTGGGTTGCAAAGTTAGACATTATTTCCTTAACGACCAAACAAATGTCGAATTATTTTCCCTGTCAGACCCTCGCCTACTATTCATTTGGGCGTGAGTAGTTAAAAACTTTGTTAAATCTTTCCATTTTCATGCAAAGTTTTACCTACGCGACAGAAGACATACAGGCTAGCAGGGGGAGAGTGCCGAGGAAACAAGGTTTTTGCAGGGATGTAGCAGGGACGGAGTGCCTAGGGAAGTGGTTGTTGGCGGTCGTGCATATTAATAAGCACGGCCGTGCTTATTATTGCGAGCGGTCGTACTTATTATTGTTGGCGGGCGGTCGCGACCGTCATTTTTATCTGCTAAGTATTACGGACTGGGAAATAGTGCCATTGGCGTCCATAGCGTACCTTACGAAGGCGCGGATTTTCGCCTCTGCAAAGGCTGTCGAGGTAGCGACGAGCAGAGTCGCGCTTCAGTCCGCTGAATATCATAAAGACGGGAATCGTGGCGAAGCCGTTACCCATACTTTTGTGCAATGCAACGTCCATTGCCTGTTGGTCGTACATCTGGCTGTTGCCCACAGGACCGTCGCCTTTACGGAACCCTTCGCGCCCGTTGTCAGCCTCCTTGACGAGACGCCTGCAGGGCTTGAAATCGACGCCAGCATAGCGGACATCCTTTCCGCGAATGGTCTGAGGATCAGTATGTTCGCCCATCAGTTTCAGTTTGGGAGCAAACGAACCGAAGGGCGTTTCCACACGATAGCCGTCCTGCAACCACATGGCCGTTAACTCAAGTGCCGTTTCGAACACTCGAATAAACTCACCCTTCGACAGCCCCCTGTATTTGGTACAAAACTGCTCCATATCGTCCACCGTCTTCTTCCTGCCCTTCGCTGGACGCACGTAGAGCAATGGCTTGCCATCCTCGCCCTTCGTAGGACGAGGATGAATCTCAAATTCTATTCCGTCAGTTTTACGTGGCATAATCTTTTCGTTTAGACTGCAAAGTTACGAAAAATTGAGCGAAATGCAAAAGAAAAAAGCTTTTTCTTTTCATTTCCGAGTGCCAAGTAAGTTCGGCGAAGCCAAAGTTACGAAAAATTGAGCGAAAAACCAAAGGGCACCACACATTTTCTTAATTTATGTTCACAATTCATCTATTATTCAATTATTTTGTTTATATTTGCACTCGCAATCCGAAAGGAAAGCGGACATATTTGCTCTATAGCCTCTCATTCACCACCACGAGAAAAGAGCAAATGCACATTAAGGAGCTGCCCCGTATGGGCGCAGATTTCTCCCGTATATGTGCATGGTTTGTGGTGAACCGAGAGGCGTATGGCGAAGGTCTGCGCCTTTTTATTGTTAATTTTTGAACGAACTAAAGTAATAATTATGAAAAGAAAATGTATCGTAACTTTATTCCTACTTATGTTGTGCACAACATACGCTCTTTGTGACACCAAGGTTAAGATTGGTAATTTATATTATACATTTAATGGAGCATATGCAACAGTTGCTCAAAATAAGCAGGATTACCAATCTTTATATACTGATGAAGAATACATTATTCCGGAGGAAATAGAGTATGAGGGGCTGACATATCCTGTTACAGAGATAGCTAGCCACGCATTTGCAGGAGGCTCTACAAGCGGAAATAAAGGAGTCGCATCTACTTTATATCGTTTGAAATTACCTCAAAATCTAAAAAAGATTGGATATGAAGCATTCTATGCATGTCCAAATTTGTCATCATTAACTATACCAGATAATTTTAAAGAATTTGGATGTAGTTATGATGGCATTGCTTATACTTTCTTACAGTGTTCAAAATTAAGGGAAATTATTTATTTACCTTTAGAAGCCCCCAAATATTGGACTGCTACATCTCTGACATACGTTCCTGACCTTATATCTTATTCTAAGCCTACGCACACTATCAATGACGCAGAAGTTATAGAAATGATAACATTCGAATCAAATAGTTTCATTTATACTGGAAATCAACCTATCGTTTCGTGGACAAATAATGTAAAGGGATATGAAGCTCACGTTGACTTGTCTGGTCTTAAGAAAGACGTTGGAAACTATGTAGATACTATTCCTGTTACATTGACTAAAGGCGGAGAGACTATTAATGCACGTGTGATTTATAGATACAGCATAGAAGGAATTCCACTTACGATTAAAGTTAATAATGCAAATAGACCTTATGGCTCTGAGAATCCAGAGTTTACATATTCTATAGAAGGTTTTATAAATGGAGACACGGAGAATGACTTAATTGAAAAACCAACAATAGCCACAAATGCTACCATAAAGTCAAATGCAGGGACATATAGCATTGAGGCATCTGGAGGCAAGGCTGCTTACTATACATTCATTTATGTTCCAGGTGTATTAACAATAGAAAAAGTTCCACTTAAAGCATCTGTCGGAAATTATGAGAGGGCATACAACGAGAACAACCCTTATTTTGAAATAAAGTACGATGGATTTGTGTTGGGAGAAAACTACTCTGTATTAGACACGAAGCCAACTGCCACAACATCTGCAACCCGAACTTCTGATGTTGGCAATTATGATATAATCGTATCTGGTGGTTCTGATAACAATTATGTTTTTTCATATTCTTCTGGTGTACTCACCATAAAAAAGGCAGACCAAACTTTGTCATGGGACCAAACTCTAACGAATCTAAAGGTTTATGACCAAATTGAATTGAAAGCCGTGGCCACATCTGGCTTACCCATATCATATACTATGGATGAAACAGATGTGTGTGAAATCTATAAAGCAGGCTCTAAGACTTACATTAGTTGTGACAATCCTGGTACAGTGAGGATTCGTGCTATTCAAGAAGGTAACAACAACTATGAGACTACGGCAAGAATGTATAAGGAAGTAAAGGTTTCAAACCCAAATGACGAAAAACCGACGTTATCCATTAAACAAGTTAATAGTGGAACTATTTCTGTAAAGGTAGAAAAGGGTGATACATATTCGTTTACGATTACTCCTGAATCAGGTTGGCATATACACTCTGTCACATACAACGGATCTGATTATACCTCGCAATTAGATGCAACAAACACTTATAAAACTCCGAGGATTAATAGCGATGCTACTATAATCATTGCTTATGCAGAAGGAAGTAGTGGCGTATCAAATACCAGAGCCAACAAGGTGAAAGTACTTGGGACTTCTAACGGAATACAAATAACGGGAACGAATAGTGGAGAGAAAGTATTTGTCTATGGGACAGACGGAATCATTATTTATTCAGGAATGTCATCAGGCGAAGATATTCAAGTATCATTACCCCAAAATAGCATTTATATTGTGAAAGTGGGTAATCATACTATAAAAGTTGGATTGTAACACAATAAGGCGGAATTAAAGATAATAACAAGAGACATTTTTGCTGATATATGGATAAGAGATTAAACCATCCGTTATGTTTCTATGCTATACAAGAACGTGATGAAGGTCGTAAGAAACTCATTTATCATTATACATCTGCGGATAGTTTTTTTAGTATACTTAATTCCATGTCTTTAAAAGTCTCGGACTTTGCAAAATCCGATGATTTGAATGAAGCTAATGTTGCTAATATTGACCGTATCGGCGATGCTCGCACTTTGATTTCAATGGAAAAGTATATAAAAGATAGATGCTCATACATAAGTTTTGTTCAGGATGGTGAAATCGGATTAGGTGAATTAGAAGGTACCAACCATCCAAGGATGTGGTCGCAATATGCCCAAAGAGGTATAGGAGTTTGCCTCGCTATCGATGAAGATAGATTTTTAATGATTAATTCAGACAAACTAAATGGAAAATTTTGTAAGTTTGAAACTGTTCAATACGAATATAAGAATGGAGCGAGTATTACAATAGCTGAAGATTTTATCGCAGGGAGAGAAGAAGACTTAACAAAGCAATACTATCAAGAATTGTTCTACAAGAAACACGTTGATTGGAGAGAAGAGAATGAAAAACGTCTCTTTGGAATAGATCTTCCAGAATTCCTTTCTATTTATGGTGCTCTTGAATTCGTATGCCTTGGCCCAAAATTTCTAAGTAACGAAGGGTTAATGATAAAACTAATCGATTATTTGACAGATACACGTTCTCAATTTTATGGTTATTTAGTTCCACAGTCATTTGCAGGCATTGCTCCATACGACTATGGTTATTATTCTCATGATACTTTAGCTGTTTCTGAAATTCTAAAAAAACTCAAAAAATGGGAAAAGTACAAATTGTATTTAGATGAATGGTGTAAGAATGATAACTGCTTCTGACAGAAAACATTATCAAACACAGTCCTATTCTCTTGATACTATTATCGCTGTAGGTTATCGTGTATTTGGGTGAACTGCCTTTTGAGGGCGAATGAAAGTACTTCCGTTCGGAAAAACTCAAATTTATTTGGTTTTTCCCTCACTTATTCGTACCTTTTCGCTTTGCGAGAAGGTACTCTCGCTCGAAAGAACAAAGAAAAACTTGTTTTCCTTTGGTTCTTTGCTCGCTTATTCGTACCTTTGCAGGCAAAATCAGAATACATTAATAAATAAGGTATGATACGTTTCTTTCAGACCCCACAGAAATCGGTGATTGCAACGGAAGTTGATCACGTACTGAGTGAACAGGAAATCAAGGAATTAAACTGGCTTTATGGCGAGGCCACGATGCTCGAGGCTGACCAGCTGGAGGGCTACTACGTTGGTCCGCGTCGCGAAATGGTGACCCCGTGGTCGACGAATGCTGTTGAGATCACGCAGAACATGGGCCTCAAGGGCATCAGTCGTATTGAGGAGTACTTCGCTGTGGCAAGCAAGGATGCTGAGCACGACGAGATGTTGCAACGCATGTATACTGGCCTGAATCAGGACATCTTTACGATTAACATCAAGCCAGAGCCCATCAAATATGTGGACAATCTGGAGGAGTATAACGAGCAGGAAGGTCTGGCCCTGAGCCCAGAGGAAATCGAGTATCTGCACGGACTGGAGAAGCAGAATGGTCGTCCGCTGACGGATTCAGAGATCTTCGGTTTCGCTCAGATCAACTCTGAGCACTGCCGTCATAAGATATTTGGTGGTACCTTTATTATCGACGGTAAGGAGATGGAGTCAAGCCTCTTTGCGATGATTAAGAAGACCACACAGGAGAACCCCAACAAGATTCTCTCTGCCTATAAAGACAATGTAGCTTTTGCGCAGGGTCCTGTGGTTGAGCAGTTCGCTCCAAAGGATCAGAGCACCAGCGACTATTTCCAGGTGAAGGATATCGAGAGTGTCATTTCGCTGAAGGCTGAGACACACAATTTCCCCACAACCGTAGAGCCGTTCAACGGTGCCGCTACTGGTACTGGTGGTGAAATCCGCGACCGTATGGGCGGTGGTGTTGGTTCTTGGCCTATCGCTGGTACAGCTGTTTATATGACGGCATATCCACGATTGACGGATGATGACAAGCTGACTCGCGACTGGGAGAGCATTCTGCCCGTTCGCCAGTGGTTGTATCAGACACCAGAACAGATCCTGATTAAGGCTTCGAATGGTGCATCTGACTTCGGTAACAAGTTCGGTCAGCCACTGATTTGCGGTTCTGTGCTGACGTTTGAGCACCAAGAGCCCAACGATACCAAGTATGCTTATGATAAGGTCATCATGCTGGCAGGTGGTGTTGGCTACGGCACCAAGCGCGACTGTCTGAAGAAGGAGCCTCAGAAGGGTAACAAGGTGGTCGTAGTGGGTGGTGATAACTACCGCATCGGACTGGGTGGTGGTTCTGTGTCATCAGTTGATACAGGTCGCTACAGCAATGGTATCGAGTTGAATGCCGTGCAGCGTGCCAACCCAGAAATGCAGAAGCGTGCCTACAACCTGGTTCGTGCCCTGTGTGAGGAGGATGTGAACCCTGTTGTGTCTATCCACGACCACGGATCAGCAGGTCACCTGAACTGTCTGTCTGAGCTTGTTGAGGAGTGCGGTGGTGAGATTGATATGACCAAACTGCCTATCGGTGATAAGACGCTTTCCAGCAAGGAGATTATCGCCAACGAGAGTCAGGAGCGTATGGGTTTGCTCATCGATGAGAAGCATATCGAGCACGTTAGAAAAATTGCTGAGCGTGAGCGTGCTCCGCTGTATGTGGTTGGTGAGACCACTGGTGATGCTCACTTCTCGTTCAAGCAGGGCGACGGTGTGAAACCTTTCGATCTGGATGTTGCCCAGATGTTTGGTCACTCGCCCAAGACTATTATGAAGGATAATACTGTAGAGCGTCACTATCAGGACGTGACTTACAGTCAGGATAAGATCGACGAATACCTCGACCGCGTGCTTCAGCTGGAGGCAGTGGCTTGTAAGGACTGGTTGACGAACAAGGTTGACCGTTCTGTGACAGGTAAGATTGCACGCCAGCAGTGTCAGGGTGAGATTCAGTTGCCATTGAGCGACTGTGGTGTTGTTGCCCTCGACTATCGTGGCCAGAAAGGTATCGCTACAGCCCTTGGACATGCACCTCAGGCTGGTCTAGCCGATCCTGCTGCTGGTTCTGTACTTTCTGTTGCAGAGGCGCTGACGAATATCGTTTGGGCACCACTCGCTGAGGGAATGGATTCGCTTTCGTTGAGCGCCAACTGGATGTGGCCTTGCCGCTCGCAGGAGGGTGAGGATGCCCGTCTATATGCTGGTGTGAAGGCACTGAGCGATTTCTGCTGCGACCTGCACATCAACGTGCCAACAGGTAAGGACTCGCTGTCTTTGAGCCAGCAGTATCCTAACGGCGAGAAGATTATCTCTCCAGGAACCGTGATTGTATCTGCTGGTGGTGAGGTTAACGACATCAAGAAGGTGGTTAGCCCTGTATTGGTGAACGATAAGAATGCATCACTCTATCATATCGACTTCTCGTTCGACGAGCAACGCCTGGGTGGTTCTGCCTTTGCTCAGAGTCTTGGTAAGGTAGGTGACGATGTGCCTACAGTTAAGAACGCCGAGTATTTCGCTGATGCCTTTATGGCTATCCAGGAGATGATTGAGAAGGGCTGGATTATGGCTGGTCACGATATCTCTGCCGGTGGTCTGATCACCACGCTGCTCGAGATGTGCTTCGCCAACACGAAGGGCGGTATGCACATCAACCTGCACGACATCTGCAAGGATGGCGATGTCGTGAAGGCGCTCTTCGCTGAGAACCCTGGTATCGTCATTGAGGTGAGCGACGAGTATAAGCAGGAGTTCAAGGAGTTTATGGAAGATGCTGGTGTTGGCTTTGCTAAGATTGGTTATCCCGTTGAGGACAGTCGCACCATCGTGGTAAAGGCTGGCGACGAGGAGAAGACCTTCGATATCGACGCCCTCCGCGACACATGGTATAAGACTTCTTACCTGTTGGATCGTAAGCAGAGCTTCAACGGCAAGGCTAAGGAGCGCTTCGAGAACTATAAGAAGCAGCCTATCGAGATGAAGTTCAATAAGGACTTCAAGGGCACGCTTGCTCAATATGGCATCTCAGCCGATCGTCGTCAGGCTTCTGGCGTAAAGGCTGCCATCATTCGTGAGAAGGGAACCAACGGTGAGCGCGAGATGGCTTACTGCCTGTATCTGGCTGGTTTCGACGTGAAGGACGTGATGATGACCGACCTGATCTCTGGTCGCGAGACGCTCGAGGATATCAACATGATTGTGTTCTGCGGTGGTTTCTCTAACTCCGACGTACTTGGTTCGGCTAAGGGTTGGGCTGGTGCCTTCCTCTTCAATCCTAAGGCTAAGGAGGCTCTTGATAAGTTCTATGCCCGCGAGGACACTCTGTCACTGGGTATCTGTAACGGATGTCAGCTGATGGTTGAGCTCGGCTTGACGGGTGCTAAGGGTGCTAAGATGCTGCACAACGACTCTCATAAGTTCGAGAGCGAGTTCATCAGCCTAAGCATTCCTCAGAACAACAGCGTGATGTTCGGTTCGCTGAGCGGCAACAAGCTCGGTCTGTGGGTCGCTCACGGCGAGGGTAAGTTCCATTTGCCCGAGGCCGAGAGTGCTTACAACGTGATTGCTAAGTACAACTATGCTGGCTATCCCGCCAATCCGAATGGCTCTGACTACAACGTAGCAGGTATCTGCTCACAGGATGGACGTCATCTCTGCATGATGCCTCACCTGGAGCGTGCCGTATTCCCCTGGCAGAATGCTTGGTATCCTGCCAATCGTCGTCAGGACGAGGTAACACCTTGGATTGAGGCCTTCGTCAATGCACGTAAATGGGTGGAAAAGGCAATTGGCTGTTAGCAGTTAGCTATTAGCAAAGAAAGCCAAAAGCCAATGGCCAAAAGCTAAATGCAAATGAATCTATATTGGGAATCCTTTAAGACCTTCTTTAAGATTGGCATATTCACCCTTGGTGGTGGATATGCCATGATACCTTTGATAGAGGAAGAGGTGGTGAACAAAAAGCACTGGGTATCGAAGGAAGATATGCTCGACCTGATAGCCATTGCCCAGAGTTGTCCAGGTGTATTTGCCATCAATATCGCCATCTTCATTGGTTATAAGTTGAAGAAAGAACGAGGTGCCATCGCCACAGCATTGGGCACTGCCCTACCCTCGTTTCTGATTATCCTGGCTATCGCGATGTTCTTCAGCCAGTTTAAGGACAACCCCATAGTAGCAGCGATGTTCCGAGGCATCCGCCCAGCAGTAGTTGCCCTCATTGCTGTGCCGACTTTCAATCTTGGCAAACGCGCAGAACTGAACAAATGGACCATCTGGATTCCTATTGTGTCAGCCCTGTTGATATGGCTCTTGGGTGTTTCGCCCATCTGGATTATCATCGCAGCAGGCATTGGAGGGTATCTTTATGGCAGATTCGCATACGATGAAAACAACGGAAAGGAGGTGACGGGCGTATGATATTCTTCTGGTTATTTGTCACATTCTTCGAGATTGGCGTCTTCGGCTTTGGCGGAGGCTATGGAATGCTGTCACTTATTCAAAACGAGACCGTCGAACATTGGCACTGGTTGTCGTCGTCAGAGTTTACGGACATCGTTGCCATCTCGCAGATGACGCCTGGACCTATCGGCATCAACAGCGCCACCTATTGCGGTTATACTGCCGTCAAGAATGCAGGCTTCTCTATGCCTATGGCTGTGTTGGGCTCTGCTACTGCTACGTTTGCGCTAGTATTGCCCTCGTTGATACTCATGATTATCATCAGCAAGATGTTCATGAAGTATATGCACACCCGTTCAGTGACGAGCGTCTTCCAAGGTCTACGTCCTGCTGTAGTCGGATTGCTCGCTGCTGCCACCTTATTATTATGTACGCGCGAGAACTTTAGCACGCCTACGGAGAACCTGTGGCAGTTCTGCATCAGCTGTCTGCTCTTTGCAGCTGCATTCTATGGTGTGAAGGTCGTTAAGATCAACCCCATCCGTATGATTATCTATAGCGCAATAGCAGGGTTAGTATTGCTCTACTAACCCTGCCCTACCATTTACTTTTTGAACTTTACTTGTGCTTCTTATAATAATCTACCGCTCTGCGGATATTTTCCTGCATGGCCTTTGAGGTGAATGTGGCACCAGTGACAGCATCAACGTCCTGCACGGTACCCTTCTTGACGTCCATACCCTCGTACTTCGTCAACATTTCCTTCTTCACCTTGGCGTTATACTTAGGTCCGTCCATGTTTTTCAGCACGACAACCTTCACGATTTTGTTCTTCTTGATATGTACCTCCAGAGGCGTTGCACCTGCATATCCCTCCACGTCGTCAGCCAACGTTGTAGTGTTGACAATGTAGGTTCCGTCCTGGGTCTTGGTCATCACATTGTCTGCCTGAGCTGTCATTGTCAGCAACAGCAAAAAAGCTATCATTAACTTCTTCATCTTTATTCTTTGTTATATTTTCGGCTGCAAAGGTAAGAATAAATTTCGAATTAAAGAAAAAAGGAAGCAATAATTCGAGCAACACCTACGCATTGGGCGCTTTTGTTGCGATGATGACAATCAAAAGCGTTGTGCGTCTTTTTAGGTAGAACTTAACAACTAAAACATATCATAGAAATGAAACAAGTGTATCCAAAGATTGGTATCCGTCCTACGATCGATGGTCGTCAGGGTGGTATTCGTGAAGGTCTGGAAGAGAAGACCATGAATCTGGCTAAAGCCGTAAAGGTGCTGATTGAGAGCAATCTTCGCAATGGTGATGGCTCGAAGGTCGAGTGTGTCATTTCAAACACGACGATTGGACGTGTAGGCGAGAGTGCCGCTTGTGCCGAACAATTCGAGCGTGAAGGCGTAGGCTCTACCATTACTGTCACCTCATGCTGGTGCTATGGTTCAGAAACGATGGACATGAATCCCACTTATCCGAAGGCTGTTTGGGGGTTCAATGGTACTGAGCGTCCAGGAGCTGTGTATCTGGCTGCTGTTCTTGCAGCTCATGCCCAGAAGGGTCTGCCCGCCTATGGCATCTATGGTCACGACGTTCAGGACTTGGACGACAACACCATTCCTGAGGATGTGGCTGAGAAGATTCTGCGCTTTGCCCGTGCCGCTCAGGCTGTAGCAACGATGAGAGGTAAAAGTTATCTATCGTTAGGCAACACCTGTATGGGTATTGCTGGTTCGATTGTCAATGCCGACTTCCTGCAACAGTACCTTGGCATGCGTACAGAGTATGTGTCACTGGTGGAGATCCTCCGTCGCGTGGACTTTGGCATCTACGACAAGGACGAGTTTGAGAAGGCCATGAAGTGGGTAGAGAAATACTGCAAGCCTCAAGAGGGTCACGACTATAACGAGGACCGTCCCTTGTTCCCAGGCGTGCCCATGACCACCTTCAACGGTAAGGGTAAAGGAAAGAATCGTCAGGAGAAGGATGAGGACTGGGAGTTTACCGTTAAGAACATGATGATTATCCGCGACCTGATGCAGGGCTCTGAGAAATTGCTGGAGATGGGTTATAAGGAAGAGGCTATCGGACACAACGCTATTGCTGCTGGTGTGCAGGGACAGCGTCAGTGGACGGACTACAAGCCTAACTTCGACTTCCCTGAGTCGATGATGTGTACATCGTTCGACTGGAACGGTCCGCGCGAGGCATATACATTGGCTACTGAGAACGACTTCCTGAATGGTATGTCGATGCTCTTCGGCCATCTGTTGACCAATCGTGGCGTGATGTTCTCAGATATCCGCACCTATTGGAGTCCAGAGGCTGTCAAGCGCGTCACTGGTACTGACCTGAGTGGTGCAGCTGCTGGTGGTTTCATCCACCTCATCAATAGCGGTGCTACCACGCTGGATGCTACAGGTGCGATGAGCGACAAGGACGGCAATCCTACCATCAAGCCTTTCTGGGAAATGAAGAACGAGGATATGGAGGCTTGTCTGAAGGCTACTAGTTGGATGCCTGCCGATCGCGACTACTTCCGCGGTGGTGGCTACTCGTCACACTTCGTTACAAAGGGTGGAATGCCGATGACGATGCTTCGTCTGAACCTTGTTGCAGGCTTAGGCCCCGTGCTACAGTTGGCTGAGGGTTGGACGGTAGAGCTCGACCCCAAGACCCACGACATCCTGGACAAGCGCACAGACCCCACATGGCCTACCACTTGGTTTGCCCCACGTCTCGACCCCACAAAGGATGCTTTCAAGGATGTCTATAGCGTCATGAACAACTGGGGTGCTAACCACGGAGCCATCTGCTACGGACACGTAGGTGCCGACTTGATTACGCTGTGTGCCATGCTCCGCATCCCCGTCTGCATGCATAATATTGCCGATAAGGACATTTTCCGTCCTTCGTGCTGGAACGCATTCGGTATGGACAAAGAAGGCGCCGACTATCGTGCCTGCGCCAACTTTGGTCCTATCTATAAGTAAAGAAAAACCCAGCGGTTTTCCGCTGGGTATCTTTTTCTCAGAAGGAGAAGTCAAACGACTTCAAGTCCTCATCCCTTGACGACGTGCCGTAGAGTATCTGGTATTTGCCAGGCTTTACGGCAAGTTCGTCTATCATTTCGTCGTAATATTCGAAGGCCTCACTATCGAGGGTGACAATGGCATTCTTGGTCTCGCCAGCCTTCAGATTCAGTTTTTGGAAACCTTTCAGTGCCTTGATGGGCGCACCAGCATCATTCAGTCGCTTCACATACACCTGTACGGTCTCTGTACCCTCACGACTACCCGTATTCTTCACAGGAACGGTAAGTGTCACCTTGGGGGCTTTACCCTTCTGGCTCTTCACTTTCGCCTTACCAACGCTGAACGTCGTATAGCTCAGACCATAGCCGAAGGCATACTGAGGCACACCCGTGAAGTAACGATAAGTACGGTTCTTCATCGAATAGTCGAGAAAGTCGGGCAGATCGTTGTTCGAACGATAGAACGTCACAGGGAGTTTTCCGCCAGGATTGTAGTCGCCAAAGAGCACTTCCGCCAGTGCCTTCGCACCGCCCTGACCAGGATACCAAGCCTGCAACAAGGCATCGTACTGACCCTCTACACTACCAAAGGCAATGGCAGAGCCAGAGCAGTTGACAAAGACGACAGGTTTACCCGTCTGGTGCATGGCCTTCACAAGCATCTGCTGAACCTTCGGCAGTTCGATATCCTGTTTGTCACCACCCTCGCCTTCCATTCGGGCAGAGATACCACCAATAATGATAATAGCGTCAGCACCCTTTACCTCGTTGGCGAGTTCTGTGAAGTCAACGAGCTTGCGCTCGCAGATATCGCCACGCAACATCGCGAACTGACCGTTACCATGCTTGTATTCAATCACAATATCATAGGTCTTACCAGCCTCAACAGGGAACGACTTATACTCTACGCGACGTCCGAAACCGAACCCACGACGACCGCCACCCTTATTCTCTTCGACGACCTCGCCATTGACTTTCAGCACATAGCCGTTATCGGTAGTCAACGTATATTTCATCTCGCCAGTAAAGTTCGACGTATACTGACCACTGACGCGAACGGATAGCGTGTCGCGATTGACACCCTCAGCAAAGCCCCAAGCACCAAAGGTCGAGAAGTTCAGTTCATTGTAATATGCCGTCTTGGCAGGCTCGCCAGCTAATTCCTTATTATTATAAAACTCCACAAGGGCGCCCTTGCCGTCATTGAAGTCCTGCAAGTGATGGATGGTCTCATATTCATCGTTCAACTCACAAGCCTTCTGGTAGACCACCTTCGCACCAGGAACGGCATTCTTGATACCTTCCAACAGTGAGTGCTTGTGGTTATCGGTAGGTGTGCCGCCATAATTACCGTTCAACAGCTCCACATCATCGGCATTCGGACCCACGACGGCAATCGTCTTGATGTCCTTAGACAAAGGCAAGATGCCCTTATTCTCCAAGAGCACCATCGATTCACGGGCTGCTTGGGTGGCGAGGG
Source organism: uncultured Prevotellaceae bacterium (assembly GCA_902774925.1). Classification (GTDB taxonomy): domain Bacteria; phylum Bacteroidota; class Bacteroidia; order Bacteroidales; family Bacteroidaceae; genus Prevotella. Next base: position 16,302 of record CACYKE010000002.1, read on the forward strand.
CGTCGTTCTTTTCGCAGGAGATTGTCGAAGACGGAATCTTCGACCACACGAGAGATGAGGCGGGATCGAACATGCCTAGTTCGAAACGACCCGTCAGCGTCTTACGCAGATGATCGTCTAGGTCACTCTCCTTAATCAGTCCTTTTTTCAGACCATCCGTCAGGTTCATCATCACTTTACCACACTCGAGGTCTGTACCGTTCAATACGGCATCGACAGTAGCCGACAACGGATCTTTGTGCGTCTCGTGTTGACCGCGATTGAAGAAATTATTAATGGCGTCGCAATCGGTAAGCACGATAGCATCGTAGCCCCACTTGTTGCGTAGGATATCGATGAGCAAACGGTCACTGGCACAACAGGGCTTGCCCTCGAAACGCTGGTAAGCACACATCACCTCACGCACGTTTCCTTTCTTGACCAATGCCTTGAAGGCCGGCAGATAGGTTTCCCAGAGGTCACGATTCGTGGGCTCAACGTTCATTGAGTGACGCAGAGGTTCCGGACCAGAGTGTACGGCATAGTGTTTGGCACAGGCATGCGTCTTGTAATAGGTCTTGCCGTTCAACGTGATAGGCTCCTGCATACCCAGCACGGTCTGCACACCCAGCACCGCATTCAGGTAAGGATCTTCACCACACGTCTCCTGACCACGACCCCAACGCGGATCGCGGAAGATATTTACGTTCGGGCACCAGAACGTCAGTTCCGGATTACCAGGATAGTAGGTCACGCCCATAGGTACATTGAACAACTTCGGGTCGTTGTGGTCAGTACGGTTCCAGTTAGCACGAGCCTCATCCGAGACCTGCGAGAATACGTCATAGACCAGTTTCTCGCTAAATGCTGCGGCCAAGCCAATCGGCTGGGGATAGACGGTATAACCTCCCTGACGCACACCATGACAGGCCTCACTCCACCAGTTGTACGAAGGGATTCCGAGACGGTCTATCGAAACCGACTTGTTCATCATCAGACCCACCTTCTCTTCAGGGGTCAACATTCCCAACAGGCTCTCTACACGTTCAGCACGAGGCAACTGGGGATTCTGCCAGACATACTTTGTCTGAGCACTCACACGGACGCTTGCAAACATCGCAAGCGCAACAAAAGTAAGAATAGTTTTTGTTCTCATTATGGTTATTATTTTAGTGAATTATGATAGTCCTTCGATTTCGCCGTTCTCGATAGTGATGCGCTCCGCCTGCGGACTCTTCGGCAGTCCTGGCATACGGAGCATGTCGCCGGCAATGGCAACGATCATTTCGCTACCGCAGTTGAGAATCACGTCGCGGATGCGGATGGTAAAACCCTCAGGCGAACCGTAACGGGTCGAGTCGGCCGAGAAAGAGAACTGCGTCTTGGCGATGCAGACGGGATAGTGGGCGATGGCACCGTCGTCGTCAGTAAACGATTTGCGCAACGATTCCAGTTTCTTCGTCACCGTCTTGCCGTATTCCACGGCCGATGCACCGTAGATACTCTTGCATACCTTCTCAATCTTGTCCTCCAGACGGTCAGTCTCCTTATAGGTAAAGCGGATAGGCAGAGGTTGCTGCTTGTCAATCGTCTCGACCACGGTCTGCGCCAGTTCAATGGCGCCCTCGCCACCCTTGAGGAAGGCTTCGTTAACGGCAAAGCCTACCTGCAAGTCCTCACAGTTCTTGCGCACAATGGCGATTTCCTCATCCAGGTCAGTATCGTGGCGGTTGAGGGTCACTACCACAGGCTGTCCGAAACCTTGCATATTGCGGATGTGGCGGTTCAGGTTCTTCAGACCCTCGGTCAGTCCCTTGGCGTTCGGCTCCTTGATGTGATCGAGATCCACGCCGCCATGCATCTTCAGACCCTGGGTGGTAGCAACGATGACCACCAGTCGCGGTTGCAGTCCTGCCTTCCGGCACTTGATGTCGAAGAACTTCTCTGCGCCGAGGTCAGCACCGAAACCGGCCTCTGTCACTACATAGTCGCTGTAGCTCATGGCCATCTTCGTCGCCACCACACTCGAACAGCCGTGGGCAATGTTGGCAAACGGTCCGCCGTGGATGAAGGCGGGTGTGTGCTCCGTCGTCTGCACGAGGTTCGGATTGAGGGCATCTCTGAGCAGTACGGTGATGGCTCCAGCCACGCCGAGGTCTTTCACCTTAAACAACTTGCCGTCGGATGTGACGCCCAGTACGATATTCTCGATGCGTCGTTGCAGGTCTTCCTCACTCGTCGCTAAGCAGAGGATGGCCATCAGTTCCGAGGCGGGGGTGATGTCGAAGCCCGTCTCATTCACCACACCGTCTCCCCTCAGTCCTGTCACCACGTTGCGTAGGCTTCGGTCGTTTACGTCGAGCACACGTTTCCAATAAATCTCACGCAACGAGAAGCCGTCCTTACGATGCTGGTAAATATAGTTGTCCAACAGCGCGCTGATGGTGTTATGCGCTGAGGTTACGGCATGGAAGTCACCCGTAAAATGCAGATTGATTTTCTCCATCGGCAACACCTGGGCATAGCCGCCACCGGCAGCACCGCCCTTGATGCCGAAACAAGGTCCCAACGATGGTTCTCGCAGGGCAACGGTAGCCTTCTTGCCGATCCTGTTCAGGCCCAACGTCAAACCTATACTGACAGTAGTTTTACCGATACCGGCTTTCGTGGGACTGATAGCCGTCACCAGTATCAGTCGGCTCTTTTTCACTTTCTTCTCATCTATCAGGCTCACCGGCACCTTGGCCATATAGCGTCCGTACGGTTCTATCTCTTCAGGGGCAATCCCCAGCTGTGTGGCAATCTCGCCAATGGGTAGCAATTCGCATTCCCGCGCAATCTGTATGTCTGTCTTCATATCGAATTATGTTTTTAGCGTCGGCAAAGATACGATTATTTTTGCAATAAAACAACATTTCTACCCTTAATTCTATCATTACACCGTCGGCTGATGACATTTGAGGGCCTCATTTGTCTTTATGATATATGAAAAAGATTCTGATTTTCCTATGTGCCATACTACCATCGGTAGTGGGGGCACAGACGTTTGAGACACGATATGAACGGAGCGTGCACGACCTGATGGAGGATGTGGCCCGTCGCTTTGGAGTGAAGTTCAAGTTCGACGCAAATGTGGACACGGTGGGCAAACAAATGCCTTATGCCGACTTCCGTGTGCGCCCGTATTCGTTGGAAATGACACTCGACAACATCTGCAAGTACTACGACTGGAACTGGTGGAAACAGAGCGGTAACCTCTATAAGATTAAACTCTACGAATATCCACGTCGTCATGAGGCAGAGGGTAAGATGATGCTCGACTGGCTTTCGTCCTTATATCATAATAAGGAACAATGGGAGGCTCGTCGCGACTCACTCCGTCGTGAGGTTCGCCAGCGCCTAGAGCTCGACGCCTTCCTCGATAGTTGCGTCACTGTGCCCGATGGGTCACCATCGGGGAAACGGCCTGTGATTCTTTCGAAGATCCGCAAGCATGACGGCTATGCTACCCAAAACATCTGCATTGAGCTGACGCCCGGTCAGCACATGTTTGGCACTATCTACGCCTATGCGCCCGCTAAAAGCAAAAAGCTAAAGGCCAAAAGCAAAAAGCCCTTAATTGTCTGTCCCGATGGTCATTGGCCCTACCGTTATCGCAAGGACGAGCAACAGCGTTTAGGCACACTGGCCCGTATGGGCGCCATCTGTGTCGATTTCGACCTTTACGGTTGGGGCGAATCAGAAAAAGAAGTGGGGGAAGCAGCCCATCACACTAGTCGTGCCCACGTTTATCAGGCCGCTTGTGGCTATATCCTGCTCGACTGGATGCTCAAAAACTGTAAGGATATCGATACCGAACGCGTTGGCGTCATGGGTGGCTCGGGCGGTGGTACCCATACTGTCCTGCTTTCCTTGCTCGACGAACGCGTCACGGCCTCAGCACCTGTGGTTCATCTCGCTTCGCATTTCGATGGCGGTTGTCCCTGCGAGAGTGGCAAGCCCGTTCAGCTCGCTGCTGGTGGCACTTGCGAACCAGAACTAGCAGCTGTCATGGCTCCCAAACCCATGCTGATTGTGAGCGATGGTGGCGATTGGACGTCAAGCGTCCCCACACTCGAATTTCCCTACCTGCAACGCATCTATGGTTTCTACGGTGCTCAGGATAAGGTTCGCAATGTGCATCTGCCCAACGAGCGCCACGACTTCCGCGAGAACAAGCGCAATGCTGTCTATGATTTCTTCATCGACGTCTTCGGCCTCGACCGCTCGATGCTCGACGAGAGCAAAATCGAGATAGAACCCGATGACGCACTCAAAAGCCTCTACAAATGAAACGTATAACTATCATCTTCCTCTTCATGGTATGCTGCGACTGGGCCGTAGCCCAACATCGTTTGTGGTATGACCGCCCTGCCCAGACGTGGACGCAGGCATTGCCTATGGGTAATGGCGTAATAGGTGGTATGGTGTTTGGTACACCTGCCGTCGAGCATATCCAACTAAACGAAGAGACTATCTGGGCCGGACAGCCAAATAACGTCGTCAACCCCAACGCCAAGGCAGCATTGCCAGAGGTGCGGAGGCTGATTTTCGAAGGGAAATACAAGGAGGCACAAGAATTTGCCAATGCAAAGGTGATGCCCAATGCTGCAGGCCAGAATATGGGTATGCCCTATCAGCCTTTTGGCGACCTGTATATCGCAATGCCTGGGCATGCGGAGTATAGAGATTATGAGCGATGGCTCGACCTTGAAGACGCCAAGAGCATAGTTCGCTATAAAGTGGATGGCGTACAATACGAACGTGAGGTCATCACGCCACTAGGAGGTCAACACGTAATGGCTATCCACCTGACTGCCAGCGAGAAAGGCAAGATTACGTTTACGGCTAATATGACGACACCTCATGAGAATCCGCTTGTAGGTATGGATGGCTACGAGGCAACGCTCTTAGGCGTTTCTTCCAAGTATGAGGGTCTAAAAGGCAAGGTGCGCTTTATGGGTCGTATGGCCGTACAGACAAAAGGCGGGCGCACGACGGGATCGAATGGCAACATCAGCGTAGTAGGTGCCGATGAGGCAACTATCTACGTCGCTATCGGCACAAATGTGAAAAGCTATAAGGACATCACAGGCGACGAGGAAGCACAGTCGAAAGAGCGCCTACATCAAGCGATGGCCTTGGGCTATGAAGCGCTGAAGATTCAGCACGAAAAGGAATACCATAAATACTACGACCGCGTGAAGCTCGATTTGGGTTCTGACCTCTACGCCAACGTCCCCATGAACAAGCGCATCGAGCGCTTTAGTGTGGTCAGCGATTCTGTCGCTGACAATCACCTCGTCGCTACCTATTTCCAATTCGGACGCTACCTGTTGATTTCGTCTTCACAACCCGATAATATGAATCCAGCCAATCTGCAGGGTATCTGGAACGACAAGATGTTCCCATCGTGGGACTCGAAATACACCACGAACATCAATCTTGAGATGAACTACTGGCCCTCTGAGGTGACGAACCTGACGGAATTGAACGAGCCCCTGTTCAAACTCATCCGCGAGATTTACGAGCAGGGCAAGGAAACGGCTCGTGACATGTATGGCGCTGGGGGTTGGGTGTTGCATCACAACACCGACCAATGGCGCATTACGGGACCTGTAGATAGAGCGCAGACGGGTTTATGGCCTGTAGGAGCCGCGTGGCTTTGTCGCCATCTGTGGGAGCACTATCTCTATACTGGCAATAAGGACTTCCTGCGCCAATACTACCCCATCATGCTTGATGCTGCCCGCTTTTTCACGCAAACGCTCGTCAAACACCCCACCAAAGGGTGGCTCGTGGTTTGTCCTGGCGAATCGCCAGAACATGGCGGCAAAGGCCGCCCAACACCATTGGATGCAGGTGTAACGATGGATAACCAAATTGTGACGGAGCTATATAACAATATCCTTGAGGCCAGTAAGATTCTAGATAATCTAGACAATCTAGAAAATCTAGATATTCTAGACACTATCGAGGCTCAGTTGGCCCAACTTCCTCCTATGCAAATCGGTCGCTGGGGTCAGTTGCAGGAATGGCTCGATGACCTCGATGACCCCAAGGATGACCATCGCCATTTCTCACATCTCTATGGGCTCTATCCATCTTATCAGATTTCGCCATCACGCACTCCCGATTTATGGAATGCAACTCGTAAGTCACTTGAGGCCCGCGGAGACGTTTCGACAGGCTGGAGCATGGGGTGGAAGGTTTGTTCGTGGGCTCGATTGCTGGATGGCGAACATGCTTATAAGCTCATCCAGGATCAGTTGACGCTGACTGCCGATACATTCCTGATTTTTGGCACCGTCAAGCAACGAGGAGGTACCTATCCTAATATGTTTGACGCCCATCCACCTTTCCAAATCGATGGTAACTTCGGTTGTACGGCAGGCATTGCCGAGATGCTGATGCAGAGCTACGACGGATTCATCTACCTGTTACCCGCCCTGCCATCAGTATGGAAAAACGGTTCAGTAAAGGGTCTTGTAGCTCGTGGCGGTTTCGAAATCGACATCGATTGGGAGAAAGGTCAGCTCACTAAGGCCGTCATCCGTTCTCGCAATGGAGGCACCTGCAAACTACGTTCGAACACTCCACTCAAGGGAAAAGGTATGAAAACTGACAAGACCGGACTATACACCCTAAAGTCAAAAGCTGGAGGCGTGTATGAACTGGTAACTGACAAACGGAAGAAAGCAAATATCAATTACTAAACAATATACAATTATGAAGAACGGAAAGACATGTTTTGGCGTGATTATCGGAACGCGCGCCTATTTTAACTCAGAATTGGCAAAGGATGTTCGCAAACAACTGCTGAAGGCCCTCGACGAGGGTGGCTACGAGTACATCATCCTGCCTGAGGACGCTACGCCTACAGGCAGTTCGAGCATCGAGACCCGTGAGGACGGACTGAAGGTTTCAAAACAGTTCCGTCAGCATCGTGATGAGATTGATGGTATCATCGTATCGCTGCCTAACTTCGGTTTTGAGATTGGTATCATCAATGCCATCAGCGATGCCGACTTGAACGTACCCGTGATGGTACAGGCCTGCGATGATGAGAACGACAAGGTAGATCTTGACTCGCGTCGTGATGCCTTCTGTGGCAAGATTAGCGTGTGCAACAACCTCTATCAGTATGGCATTCCCTTTACGGATACCACCCTGCACACCTATTCTATCTACGACCCCTTGTTGAAGAAGGATATCGACCGCTTTGCTGCTATCTGTCGCGTAGTCAATGGTTTGCGTCATTGTCGTCTGGGGCAGATTGGCACACGCCCCTTGGGTTTCAACACCTGTCGTGCCAGCGAAAAGCTATTGCAGCGCTCAGGCATCACCGTTGTTCCTGCCGACCTCAGTGAGATTCTCTATGCTGCCCAAAAGATTCAGGACGATGATCCTAAGTTCATCGAGATGTGCAACCGTACTTGTAACTATGCCAAAGTACCCGATAGCTACAAAGAGAAGCTGGGCTTGCAGGCGAAGTTCAGTGTGGCTGTTGAGAACTGGATTGAAGCCAACGATGTGCAGGCAGTTGCCATTCAGTGCTGGGATTCTCTGGAGCAGAACTATGGTTGCGCACCCTGCGTCACCATGTCAATGTTGAGCGAAAAACTGATTCCTGCTGCTTGCGAGACCGATCTTGCCGGAGCCATCTCTATGTATGCACTCTCACTGGCTTCTCAGAACGCTCCTGCCCTGCTCGACTGGAACAACAACTTCGCCGAGGATCGCAACAAGTGCGTATGCACTCATTGCGGCAATTTCCCCAAGCAGTTCGTAGGCAATGGAGATTTGAAGTTGGGTCCTTTGGGAGTATTAGGTAGAACTTTAGGCAAGATCAATACCTTCGGTGCCGTCTATGCCAAGGTCAGCGAAGGCCCCTTCACCTTCTTCCGCATTTCTACTGACGACCCCAAAGGCACTATCAAGGCTTATCTGGGTAAGGGTGAAATCACCAACGACCCCTACGGCATGGATGGATGTATCGCAGTCACCAAGGTCGATAACCTGCAGAAACTAATGAAATACATCTGCAAGAACGGTTTCGAGCATCATGTGGCTATGTGCCGCACCGACGTTGTCGACATCGTTCAGGAGGCCATCGAGACCTATCTCGGGTGGAATTTATATGTACACGAGTAAATAAATAACCGAAAAATTTGCAGGAACGGAAAAAAGTTCGTACCTTTGCACCCGTTCAGAGGAATGAGAGACTCCAAGCGAGCCTCTCATTCTTGCATTTAAACACTTAAATATCGTATATGATAGACAAAAACGTAATAACAAAAGCTGTTGAGGAGTGGTTGCAAAAGGGCGACTACTACCTGGTAGATGTTGAAATGACCGCTGACGACCGTATCGTGATTGAGATAGACCACGCTGACGGCGTATGGATTGAAGATTGTGCAGACCTGAGTCGTCACCTGCAGGATACGCTGGGTGAGGAACTGGGTGATTATGAATTGGAAGTTGGTTCGGCTGGCATCGGTCAGCCTTTCAAGGTGATGCAGCAGTACGTAAACCACATCGGCAAAGAGGTGGAAGTGTTGCAGAACAACGGCCAGAAGTTGCAGGGCATCCTCAAGGAGGTCAACACAGAAGCAGAACAATTTACCGTGACGGTGAAGGAGAAGCAGCAGATTGAAGGCAAGAAGCGTCCTCAACTGGTAGAGGTTGACAAGTCGTTCAACGTCAGTGATGTAAAATACTGCAAATACCTGCTGGCCTTTAAGTAAAGAGAAAGATTAAAACAAAAAAATAAATCAATGGCAACACTAAAGAAAGCGAAAGGCCCCTCAATGATTGAGACCTTTCAGGAATTTAAAGAGACAAAGAACATCGACCGCACAACTCTGGTGAGCGTGCTGGAAGAGAGTTTCCGCAACGTCATCGCCAAGATGTTCGGTTCGGACGAGAACTTCGACGTGATTGTAAATCCCGACAAGGGTGACTTCGAGATTCACCGTAACCGTATCGTGGTAGCTGACGGTGAAGTACAGGACGAGAACAAGGAGATTGCCCTGAGCGAAGCTCAGAAGATTGAGCCTGACTATGAGGTTGGTGAAGAGGTATCAGAAGAAGTTGACTTCCAGAAGTTTGGCCGTCGTGCCATCCTGAACCTGCGCCAGACATTGGCTTCGAAGATTCTGGAGCTGGAACATGACTCACTGTATAACAAGTACAAGGATCGTGTCGGACAGATTGTCAGTGCTGAAGTCTATCAGATTTGGAAGCGCGAAGTACTGCTTATTGATGATGAGGGCAACGAACTTCATTTACCTAAGCAGGAACAGATTCCTGCAGACAACTACCACAAGGGCGAGACCATCCGTGCGATTGTCAAGGAGGTTCAGAACGAGAACAACAACCCACGCATCATCCTGAGCCGTACTTCAAACTTGTTCCTGGAGCGTCTGCTTGAGGCTGAAGTACCCGAAATCAACGATGGTCTCATCACCATCCGCCGTATTGCCCGTATGCCGGGTGAGCGTGCCAAGGTGGCTGTTGAGAGCTATGACGACCGTATCGATCCTGTAGGCGCTTGCGTTGGTGTAAAGGGTAGCCGCGTACACGGTATCGTTCGCGAGATGTGCAACGAGAACATCGATGTCATCAACTTCTCCAACAATACCCAACTCTTCATCCAGCGCGCCCTGAGTCCCGCTAAGGTCACCAGCATCACGCTGAATCCCGAGGAGCACAAGGCAGAGGTTTATCTGCAGCCCGAAGAGGTTTCGCTGGCTATCGGTAAGGGCGGTCTGAACATCAAGCTCGCTTCTATGCTGACAGAGTATACCATTGACGTCTTCCGTGTTGTGAACGAGAACGAAGCCGACGAGGATATCTACCTCGACGAATTTGCTGACGAGATTGACCAGTGGATTATCGACTCCATCAAAGCCATCGGTCTTGATACTGCCAAGGCTGTGCTGAATGCTCCTCGCGAGATGCTTATTGAAAAGGCTGACCTTGAGGAAGAGACCGTTGATCACGTTATCGAAGTACTGAAGGCAGAGTTCGAGTAATTATTAATTTTCAATTATCAATTATCAATTCGAATAGATGGGAGTACGTTTAAATAAAGTATTATCAGAACTGAATATAGGACTTCAAACGGCAGTTGATTTCCTGAAAAAGAAGAGTTCGCTTGGAGAAATCAAGGATGACGCAACGACGAACACCAAGATTTCTGATGAGCAGTACGAGGCTTTGGTCAACGAGTTCAGCACCGACAAGGCTGTCAAGACCAAGGCTGAGATGCTGTTTGCCAAAAAGCCCAAGCCAGAGAAAAAAGTGGAGAAGCCTGTAGAGAAAAAAGCTACTGCCTCCGCTGATGAGCTATTGGACAGTCACCCGCAGTTCAAACCTGTGGGTAAGATTGACCTTGAAAGTATCGGCAAGCCCAAGGCTGCACCGAAGGCCGAGCCGGAACCCGTGGTTGCTGCCGAACCACAAGTAGAAGAGGAACCTGAGGTCGAAATAGAAGAGCCCGTTGCAGAGACACCTGTTCAGTCCGTAACTCCAGAGCCCGAGATCGAGGATCCCGAAGAAGAAGAGGAGGAAATGGATAATGATGAGGAAGATGATGAAGAAGATATCGTCGACCAGACTTCCACTCCCTCGCTGGCCAAGACACCTGGTGATGCAAAGATTGCCCAAAACGCTCCTCAGTTGAATGTAGTGGGTAAAATTGACCTCTCCGCTCTGAACCAGAGTACCCGTCCCAAGAAAAAATCGAAGGAGGAACGTCGCAAGGAGCGTGAAGAAAAAGCTGCCGGTGAGCGTAAGAAGCGCGAACGTATCCGCCAAGGTAAGGTGGATATTGAAGCTGCTGCCAAACAGGTCAACCAACAGCAGAATCAGAACAAGAAGAACCAGAACAAGAATGGTCAACAGCAACAACAACAGCAACAGGGCGGTAAGAAGAATAAGAAGAATCGCCCCGTGAAGCCGTTGGAGGTTGATGACGAGGCAGTAGCACGCCAGGTCAAGGAGACACTGGCTCGCCTTACCTCGAAGAACCAGAACAAGAAAGGTGCCAAATATCGTCGTGAAAAGCGTGATGCCGTTGCTGAGCGCATGAACGAAGAGATGGCAGCAGAGGCAGCACAGAGCAAGGTACTGAAGCTCACCGAGTTCGTGACCGTTTCTGAGTTGGCTACCATGATGAACGTGGGCGTCAATCAGGTTATCGGTACCTGTATGAGCATCGGTATCATGGTATCTATCAACCAGCGCTTGGATGCAGAGACCATCAATATCGTTGCCGACGAGTTTGGTTTTACAACTGAGTATGTATCAGCTGAAGTGCAGAATGCCATTACTGAGGAGGAGGACGATGAGAACGATCTGATCAGTCGCGCTCCAATTGTAACAGTGATGGGACACGTTGACCATGGTAAGACGTCGCTGCTCGACCATATCCGCAACACCAACGTGATTGCCGGTGAGGCCGGTGGTATCACCCAGCATATCGGTGCTTACAACGTCAAACTGAAGGATGGTCATAGCATCACGTTCCTGGATACTCCTGGTCACGAGGCATTTACTGCTATGCGTGCCCGTGGTGCTCAGGTAACGGATATCGCCATCATCATTGTTGCTGCCGATGACAGCGTGATGCCTACCACCAAGGAGGCTATCGCTCATGCTCAGGCTGCCAACGTTCCTATGGTGTTCGCTATCAATAAGATTGATAAGCCCGGTGCTAACCCCGATAAGATTCGCGAGGACTTGGCTAATATGAACCTCCTTGTCGAAGACTGGGGCGGTAAATACCAGTGTCAGGAAATCAGTGCCAAGAAGGGACAGGGCGTTTACGAACTGCTGGAGAAGGTATTGCTGGAGGCTGAGATGCTCGACCTGAAAGCTAATCCTAACCGCAAAGCCACTGGTTCTATCATCGAGTCTTCACTCGACAAGGGTCGTGGCTATGTTTCTACCGTCCTCGTATCGAATGGTACGCTGAAGATTGGTGACGTTGTCATCGCAGGTACAGCCTGGGGTCGTGTGAAGGCTATGTTCAATGAACGTAACCAGCGTATCGAAAAGGCTGGTCCTGCTGAGCCCGCTATCATCTTAGGTTTGAACGGTGCGCCTACCGCTGGTGACTCCTTCCACGTAATGGAGACGGAGCAGGAAGCCCGTGAAATTGCCAACAAACGTATCCAGCTGCAGCGTGAGCAGAGTCTGCGTACAACGACGAAACTCGGTCTTGACGAGCTGTCACATCGTATCGCTCTGGGCGAGTTCCATGAGTTGAACATCATCGTGAAGGGTGATACTGACGGATCTATCGAGGCTCTCTCTGACTCATTCATCAAGCTGTCTACTGAGAAGGTACAGGTTAACGTCATCTCGAAGGCCGTAGGTCAGATTTCAGAGAACGATGTCATGCTAGCTTCGGCTTCTGAGGCTATCATCATCGGTTTCCAGGTACGTCCTTCTGCCGATGCCCGCAAAGCTGCCGATCGCGAGGGTGTTGAAATCAATACTTACTCCATCATCTACGACGCCATTGATGACGTGAAGCAGACCATGCAGGGTATGCTCGACAAGGTGAAGAAGGAGATTGTTTCTGGTGAGATTGAGGTAAAACAGGTCTTCAAGATATCGAAGGTTGGTACTGTTGCCGGTGGTCTTGTTACTGACGGTAAAGTACACAACAAAGATAAGGCCCGCGTTATCCGCGATGGTATTGTCATCCACACGGCTCCTATCGACGCACTGAAGCGTTACAAGGACGATGCTAAGGAGGTCGCTACGGGTCTGGAGTGCGGTATCTCACTGGTTAACTTCAACGATATCCAGGTAGGTGATATCATTGAGACCTTCACGGAGATTGAGGTAGAACAGAAACTTTAATGGAAGAAAAAAAGAATGAGTTTGTCCGTCAGGTGGCCGAACAAAAATACGAGTTCGGTTTCACCACAGACGTACATACTGAAATCATAGAGAAAGGGCTGAACGAGGACATCGTTCGGCTCATCTCTGCTAAGAAGGGGGAACCCGAGTGGATGCTCGAGTTCCGCCTCAAGGCATTTCGCTACTGGAAGGAACAGACGGAGCCTACATGGGGCCACGTCCACGTGCCCCCCATTGACTACCAGGCCATCTCATATTATGCTGACCCCACCGCAGCCAAAAGCCAAAAGCCAAATGCTAATGGCCAAGAGATTGACCCCGAACTCGAAAAGACCTTCGACAAGCTTGGCATTCCCCTTGAGGAACGCTTGGCCCTGAGTGGCAATACAGCCGTCGATGCTATTATGGACTCAGTGAGCGTAAAAACAACCTTCAAGGAGAAGCTGCGCGAAAAGGGTGTTATCTTCTGTTCCATTGGCGAGGCCATCAAGGAGCATGGTGATTTGGTTCGTCAGTATTTAGGTTCAGTAGTGCCTTATCGTGACAACTTCTTTGCGGCCCTCAACAGCGCAGTCTTCAGCGATGGTTCGTTTGTGTATATCCCCAAGGGTGTTCGTTGCCCGATGGAGCTAAGCTCGTATTTCCGCATCAATGCCCGAAATACGGGACAATTTGAGCGCACACTGATAATCGCTGACGACGATGCCTACGTGTCATACTTGGAGGGCTGTACAGCCCCAATGCGCGATGAAAACCAGTTACATGCTGCCATCGTAGAGATTATCGTGATGAATCGCGCAGAAGTGAAATACTCTACCGTCCAAAACTGGTATCCTGGTGATGAGAACGGTAAGGGTGGTGTGCTCAACTTGGTCACCAAACGTGGCGATTTGCGTGGTGTGGATAGTAAGCTCTCGTGGACGCAGGTAGAGACGGGGTCAGCTATCACGTGGAAATATCCCTCTTGTATCCTTAGAGGTGATAACTCTCAAGCAGAGTTCTATTCGGTGGCTGTCACTAACAACTATCAGGAGGCGGATACGGGTACAAAAATGATTCATATCGGCAAGAACACCAAGAGTACAATTATCTCAAAAGGTATCTCAGCTGGTCATAGTCAGAATAGCTATCGTGGACTGGTACGTGCAGCATCTACTGCTGACAACGCCCGCAACTATTCATCATGCGACTCGTTGCTGCTGGGTTCTGACTGTGGTGCCCACACTTTCCCCTATATGGATGTGCATAACGACACAGCCGTCTTCGAACACGAGGCAACCACCTCAAAGATCTCTGAGGACCAGCTGTTCTACTGCAATCAGCGCGGCATCCCCACCGAGCAGGCCGTCGGCCTCATCGTCAACGGTTATGCCAAGGAAGTGCTCCAGAAACTCCCAATGGAGTTTGCCGTCGAAGCCCAGAAGTTGCTCAGCGTCTCTCTAGAGGGTACGGTGGGTTAACTCCTAATAACGATATAACGCAATAACGATATAACGAAAATGTTAGAAGTAAAGAACTTACACGCCAAGATAGGCGATAAAGAAATATTAAAGGGTATCGACCTCGTGATTAACGATGGTGAGACGCATGCCATCATGGGACCTAACGGTTCTGGTAAATCGACCTTGAGTGCCGTGCTCGTAGGCAACCCACTCTACGAGGTCACTGAGGGCGAGGCATACTTCAATGGTAAGAACCTCCTGGAGATGAAGCCAGAGGATCGTGCTCACGAAGGACTCTTCTTGAGTTTCCAATATCCTGTGGAGATTCCTGGTGTCTCGATGACCAACTTCATGAAGGCCGCTATCAACGAGAAGCGCAAGTATCAGGGCCTCGATCCCATGAATGCCGCAGAATTCCTGAAGCTGATGCGTGAGAAACGTAAGATTGTAGAGCTCGACTCAAAACTGGCAAATCGTTCTGTCAACGAGGGTTTCAGCGGTGGTGAGAAGAAGCGCAACGAGATTTTCCAGATGGCGATGTTGGAGCCCAAACTGAGCATTCTCGACGAGACAGATTCTGGTCTGGATGTGGATGCGATGCGCATTGTAGCCGAAGGCGTAAATAAACTTCAGACGCCAGAAACCTCGTGCATCGTCATTACCCACTACGACCGTCTGCTGGAGATGATCAAGCCTCAGTTTGTACATGTGCTCTACAAGGGTCGCATCGTCAAAACGGGTGGCCCAGAACTAGCCGTACAGATTCAGGAGCACGGCTACGATTGGATTAAGGAAGAAATAGGAGAAGAGTAATTAATTGACAATTGATAATTAACAATTGACAATTATGAAAGCAGAACAACAATATATCGACCTCTATAAGCAGTGTCGCGGGATGATCTGCGAGCACAGCAGCGACGTGATGAATGCCGAGCGTGACGCGGCTTTCGAGCGTTTCGCGTCGAATGGTTTCCCCACTCGGAAAGTCGAGCGCTACAAGTATACCGACATGCAGGAGCTCTTCGCCCCCGATTACGGCTTGAACTTGAATCGCCTCCAGATTCCTGTCGACCCTTACAACGCGTTCCGTTGCGACGTGCCCAACCTCTCTACCAGCCTGTACTTTGTGGTAAATGATATTTTCTATCACGACGAGAAACCCAAGGGACATCTGCCTGAGGGTGTTATCATCGGTTCGCTGAAGGACTTTGCCACCAGCGAGTACTACAACCGTTTGGCAGGTCAAGCCAATGATGCCGTTACCGATCTCAACACGATGCTGGCACAAGATGGGCTCTACGTCTATGTGCCCAAGAACGTGAAGGTAGATCGTGCCATTCAAGTGATAAACATCCTGCGTAGTGATGTTGACCTCATGGTCAATCGTCGCGTACTCATCGTGCTCGAAGAGGGAGCCGAGATAAAAATGCTGTTCTGCGACCATGCCGCTGACGACCGTAACTTCCTAGCTACTCAAGTCATCGAGGCTTACGTAGGTGAGAATGCTTCCCTTGACCTCTATTGCATGGAGGAGACGCATCACAAGAACGTTCGCGTGAGCAATGTGTATATCGACCAACAGGCCAATAGTCGCGTCAACCATAATGTGATTACCTTGCACAATGGTATCACCCGCAATAAGCTAGACCTTACTTTCTCTGGTGAAGGTGCCGAGTGCCAGTGCTACGGTTGTGTGATTGCCGACAAACAACAGCACGTTGATAACAACACGCTGATTACCCACAAGGTTCCTCATTGCACCTCAAACGAGCTTTATAAATACGTGCTCGACGATAAGGCCGTTGGAGCCTTTGCAGGTCGTGTGCTGGTGGAACACGGTGCTCAAAAGACCACTTCGCAGATGACCAATCAGAACCTGACAGCAACAAAAGAGGCTCGCATGTACACCCAGCCGATGCTCGAGATCTATGCCGACGATGTGAAGTGTGCTCACGGTTCTACCGTTGGTCAGCTCAACGATGCAGCCCTCTTCTATATGCGTCAGCGAGGCATTTCTTTGCAGGAGGCCAAAGTGCTGTTGCAGAATGCCTTCATCAACGAAGTCATCGACCACATGCAACTCGAACCCCTCCGCGACCGCCTGCACTACCTCGTAGAGAAGCGCTTCCGTGGCGAACTCAACAAATGCTCCGGTTGCAAACTTTGCAAATAAAGAAAAATTCGGGCAGTTGAAGGGGAATTGGAATAAAATTCGTATCTTTGCAGCATGAATAACTATAAACATTATATCCTGCTGATTGTTTTGGCGTTGATTCCAGTGTTGTATGTCCATGCTGATGATGACTTGGAACAGCAGAGACAGCAGTTGATTGAACGGTTCCACCAATATTACGCACAGATGAACCTTGACAGCGCGTTGGTGATTCTGGATGAGCAGATTGCGTTGGAGGCCAATGTGGGCAACATCGAAAACGAGGGTAAGGCCCGATGGAACAAGGTGGCAGTGCTGAACAATGGTGCTCGTTATGAAGAACTGGTCGTGGAGGCCGAGAAGCAACGTGAATGGTTTGGCAAACACGAAAACTGGAGCCGTTTCTATCAATGCTGGCAGCGCATGTGTTCTGGTAATCATGATTTGGGACGTATGCAGACTGCTTTGCGTGAGGCGGAGGCGATGGGTAATGATGCCAAGTCGCGAAACAACAATACTGGCCGTGCAATGGCCTATAAGCAGATAGGAGTCATCTATACGGACATCCGCCAATTGCCACAGGCTGAGGAGTCTTTCCGAAAGGCTGTAGAATTGTTGAAGGAGGACAACGATATGACAGGCATCCTGAGCGGTGTGTACGAAGGTCTGAGCCAGACATTGGATAAGCAGAAAAAACACAAAGAGCAGTTGCTGGTAGCTGATGAGTGGCTGAAACACCTTGACGAACTGGCCAAGCAAATTTCTCTTGAAGTGGTCAGCCAAACCTTTGTGGCTTGCTATCTGGCCTATGCCAATGCCTATATCGGATTGCAGCGTTATGCTGATGCGGAGAAAGCCCTGGAAAAGGCGGAGGAGTACTATGCCATTACCAAAACGGCTCTGACACGCTACGATATCTTCGAGGTGCGTACATTGCTTGCTTTGAAACAAGGCCATTATCAACAGGCCATTGCCTATAGTGACAGCGCCTTGTCGCCTGGCATGAATTACAGTGTGTTGTTGCAGGAATACCGTGCAGAGGCCTTTCTGAATGCCAATCAGGGTGTTACCTCTGCCGAAATCTATCGTAAATTGTACAACGACAAGGATTCCGTGTTTACACGTGAGATGAGAACCCAGCTGGATGAACTTAACACCTTCTTCCAGCTTGACGAACTGCAACGCTCGCAACGCGAGGCAAAGGTGCGCTATGCCATGATTATCGTCGGACTAATCCTGATAGCCCTTATCATCTTTATTATTGTGACACGTCGCTCGGCTCGTAAACTGGCAGAGAAGAATCGTGAACTGGCTGAGAACGTAAGTGCGCTGGCATTGGCTAACGACAAGGCTGAGGCTTCGTCGAGGATGAAGACCGAATTCATTCAGAATATGTCGCACGAAATCCGTACTCCGCTGAATATTCTGAATGGTTTTACGCAGGTGCTGACCTCTAATGATGCCGACCAACTTCTGCCTGCGGAGAAGGCCGATATGCGCCAGCGTGTTGCAGAAAACACGGAGCGCATTACTGGTCTAATTAACAAGATGCTGGTATTGGCGGAGTCGAATAGTCAACATGTGCTTGAATGTAATGATCAGACAACGCCCGAAGAGATTGTGATGCAGGCAGTGATGACAGCTCATGCGGCGGCGACAGCTGATGTGACTTTCAGCACGGCAATTGACGACACTGTCAGAAACGTCACGCTAAAAACCAATCGCGACTATGCGGTAAGGGCTCTGGCGCAGTTGCTTGACAACGCGTTCAAATTTACTAAGCAAGGCAGGGTGACACTTTCTGCAGAGCGAGGTGACAATTGTGTACGTTTCGTAGTCGAAGACACAGGCATCGGCATTCCTAAGGAGGAGATGTCGCATGTCTTTGAGGAGTTCGTCCAGCTCGACAGCTACAACGAAGGCATGGGTATTGGCCTGACAATGGCACGTAGCATCGCCAACCGCCTTGGTGGCAGTCTGGACATTGATGACGAATATACGGATGGAGCCCGTTTCGTGTTTATCATATACGGTGACAAAATGGGGTGACGAACGTCTTTTTGTTAAGATATAATAGTTAACAGATAAGACGTTATGAGAGCAATAACCCTTTTGCAGCCACAGAAGATTGTGTTTGGCACGGGCTGCATCCATACATTGGTGGAGGACTATAAAAAGATGGGCTATCAGCGCCTGTTTGTGCTGACAGCGCCTCCCATCCTACCGTTGATTAAGGAACCGCTGGCAGAGTTGAAGACAGCAGGCATCAGCATTGAGACCTATCAGGACATTGTGGCAGAGCCGACGGTGAACGACTTCAGGAATATTCTCCAGGTGGCACGCAGTTTCAAGGCCGACAGCGTCATCGGTATCGGAGGCGGTTCGGTGCTCGACGTCACGAAACTCGTGGCAGCATTCATCAGTAGCGACCAACAGGTGGAAGACTGTTTCGGCACTGGTTTCATCAAACAGAAGGGACTATGGTTTGCCTGTCTGCCCACAACGGCTGGAACAGGTTCCGAGGTAAGCCCGAACGCTATCCTATTGGACGAGCGCGACCACCTAAAGAAAGGAATCGTGTCGCCTTTCCTCATTGCCGATGCGGCCTATGTGGATCCCAAGTTGACGTGGACGGTACCTGCTAAGGTGACGGCCGACACAGGTATGGATGCGCTGACGCATTGTATCGAGGCGTATACCAATAAGTTTGCACACCCCTCGGTGGACATCTATGCCCTGCAAGGTATCCGCCTGATTGCAGCCAATCTGGAGACTGCCGTTAAACTGGCTGCAGAAGCCAACAGCCAAAAGCTAATAGCCAATAGCCAATACATTGAGGCCCGCGAGGCACTAGCCTTTGGTTCACTGTATGGCGGATTGTGTTTGGGCCCAGTGAATACAGCAGCTGTTCACGCACTCTCCTACCCTCTTGGTGGCGAGTTCCACATTCCTCATGGCCTGTCAAACGCTATCCTGTTGCCCAGCGTCATGAAGTTCAACATGCCTGCCAACATCAAACGCCATGCCGAGGTTGCTATTGCCTTAGGATGTGAACCTGGCCGAACACCAGAAGAGACCGCCCAAAAGGGTGTGAACTTCATCTACCGCTTAGCAGCAGCTGTGGGCATTCCTGATAAACTGACGGCACTAAATATTCCGCAGACCGCTGTCGACGGTATGGCCAAAGCCGCCATGCAGGTACAGCGCCTGCTGAAGAACAATCCGAGAGAAGTCACCGAGCAAGACGCCCGTGATATTTATAATAGTTTATACTAGAGGAACTAGAGACTCTAGATTATCTAGATTTAAAAATATGAAACCGATATTAGCCATCACCATGGGCGACCCCGCAGGCATTGGTCCTGAGATTACCGTTCGCGCCCTGAACAGAAAAGAGACTTACGAGAAGTGCCGTCCTATTGTCACGGGCGATGCTGCTATCATGCAACAGGCTGTGAAACTACTTGGTTTTGACTTGCAGGTCAATGCCGTACAAAATGTCAAGGATGCGCGCTTTGAGTTTGGCACCATCGACGTGCTCGATCTGCAATGCGTGGACCCCACGACCTTTGAGTTCGGCAAGGTGCAGGCACAATGCGGTAATGCCGCCTTCCAGTATATCAAGAAGGCCATTGAACTGGCAATGGCCAACGAAGTAGATGGCACCGTAACGGCACCGCTGAACAAGGAAGCACTGAATCTGGCTGGTCATCACTATGACGGACATACGGAGATATACGCCACCTTTACCCAGACCAAGAAGTATGCCATGATGCTGGCAGACGAGAACATCCGCGTGATTCACGTATCGACGCATGTGCCTTTGAGGAAGGCTTGCGATCTGGTAAAGAAGGCGCGTGTCATTGAGTGCGTAGAGCTCATAGACGATGCGTGCAAGCAATTTGGTATCGAACATCCGCATATCGGTGTGGCAGGCCTCAACCCCCACTCCAGTGAGAATGGTATGTTCGGCTATGAGGAGGCACAGGAAATCATACCTGCCATCGAAGAACTGAATGCTCGCGGTTTCGACGTCGAGGGTCCAGTACCTCCCGACAGCATCTTTGCCAAAGCCAAATGTGGCAAATTCGACGCTTGTGTGGCCATGTATCACGACCAGGGACATATTCCCTTGAAGGTGTGCGCTTTCAACTGGAACAAGGAAACGGGCAAGATGGAAAGTGCCTCAGGCGTAAACATCACCCTCGGCCTGCCCATCATCCGCGTCAGCGTGGATCACGGTACCGCCTTCGACGTAGCAGGTAAAGGCATCGCCAACGATAGTGCCATGACCCTCTCAATAGATTATGCTACAAGGATGGCGATCTATCGAAGTAATAAGCTAAAAGCTAATTGCTAACGGCCATTAGCCATGATAGTCATTGCCGACGATATTACAGGTGCTGCAGAGATAGCAGGCATTGCCTTTGCTCGTGGTGCAGAAGTCCGTTTGGTTTGTGGTTCTGTATGTGGCGTTGGCAACGCCACACACTTGACTACCATCATTGCTACTGACACTCGCTCGATGAGCGAGGAAGAAGCCGTCGCCGAAACCCGTCGCATCGCCTCTCACCTCTCCCCTCTCACCTCTCACCTCTTTAAGAAAACCGACTCCGCCCTACGTGGTCATGTGGTAGCTGAACTTACGCCACTGATGGAAGTTACAGGTTACAAGCGGGCGGTCTATCTGCCTGCCAACCCATCGAAAGGACGTATCATCCGCAATGGCGTCTATTATATTAATAATGTACCTATACACGAGACCGACTTCTCGTTTGACCCAGAGTTTCCAGCGAGGACGTCGGTATTGAGGGAACGCTTTCCTGATGCGGAGAGCAAAGGTATCATTATACCTGATGCCGAAAGTGAGGAAGACATCCACAACGTCATTTCGACATACAATGATGGCAAGACCATCTTTGCCGGAGCGGCAGATTTGTTTAGCGGGATGATATGTATGGGGTGTGGGCGATGTTCTCTCTTCGAGAGTGTGGCGTTGCAATCACTCATTCTCTGTGGAAGTACACAGAGCAAGGCACTGGATTTGGGAATACCCGTCGCTCCGATGCCACAAGAGATTTATGATGGCAGTGACGATTTAAGCCTTTGGGACACGACAGCATATGAGCAGGAACAGCACAGCCTTATCCTTACTATTCCCCACACCCATCGAACAGGCAAAGAGGTAGCCGTCCATCTGCGCACGATGATGGCGGAAATGACCAAGCAACTAGTGACAAAACATTGTCCTGAACACCTGGTGATTGAAGGCGGTGCCACCGCTTGGGCTACGTTACAAGCCTTGGGTTGGACGGAATTCACTATCACGGCTCAATTAGCCCCTGGCGTGGTACAAATGAAGGTTACAAATGCGTGCCACACTCAGACCTTTAGGTCAGAGAATGGTACACTCGTAACCCTCAAACCCGGTAGTTACCCGTGGGGGACTATTCTATCGTCTTATAAAGCGTAGTGGCATTATAGCGATGATCCATCGTAGCAAGAATCTCTTCTTCCGTTGAGAGGTTGAAATCGCCAGGAATGGTGTTCTTCAGCGAAGCAGCAGCCAGCGAATAATTCAACTGTCGCTGACGGTCACCTGGGAAGAGACTGATGGCATGGAGGAAACCACCCATAAAGGCATCACCGACACCGACAGGATCTACCACATCAGGAATATCGATGATAGGAGCCTCCAACAGCGTATTATCGGTAAAGAGTAGCGCCGTCAGCGTGTGATGGTTAGAGTCAACGATGTTTCGCATACCCATCAGCCAGTGTTTGCAACGCGGATACTGGGCATGCAGTTCATCGAACCATTCGCGATACTCCGGAATCTGCATCTTGAAGTTACTGTCGGTAGCCGTGAAAGGAGGCTGCGGATGCTGGGAAATCCAGTCGAACTCGATGGCATCACCAAACATCATGTCACAACGTGACAGCATACGCTGCAACGTTGCGCGTGGGTCGGCACCATACTTCCACAGGTTCTTGCGGTAGTTGATGTCGAACGAAACAGTGATGCCCAGTTCGTCGGCAATATCCAATGCCTCGAAGGTCGCATCGGCAGCCTGTTGCGAGATAGCTGCCGTAATACCAGACACTTGGAAGATATCAGCATCCTTCAGAATGTCGCGCCAGGGAATCATGCCAGGAGCAAGGTCGTAGTATGCCGAATGGTCGCGGTCGTACACCACCTTCGCAGCACGCATTCCGGCAGCGGGTTCGAAATAATAGGTACCGATGCGCTGACCGCCATATACGATGCGGCTGATGTCCACACCCAACTGTGCCATACATTGGGCACCGGCATGTCCGACGGGCGTATCTGGCAGACGCGTGATATACGTCACATCTTCGCCCTGTGTGGCAAGCGATACGGCCACATTGGCTTCACTGCCACCATACTTACTTGTAAACATATCGCCCTGCGTCAGCCGCAACTGACCGGGCTTTGAGAAGCGGAGCAAAAGTTCTCCGAAAGTTACAATACGTTGCATATTAAAGTCTTGTGTTTGGTCTTTTACTATTTGCGCTTTGCAGGTTTTTCGTCGGCCAACAGAAAGTCCAGCTGTCGTTTCTCGATGTTGGCACGAGCCACTTTGATACGCACAGGATCACCCAACTGATATTTATTATGGTGACGGCGACCTACGAGGCAGTAGTTGCGCTCGTCGAAATCGTAGTAGTCGTCGTCGAGGTCGCGCATGGGAACCATACCCTCGCAGTGGTTCTCGTCGATTTCACAATAGATACCATACGACTGGATGCCAGAGATATGGGCGTCATACTCGTTACCAATCTTGTCGGCCATGAATTCCACCATCTTATACTTGATGCTGTCGCGCTCAGCCTGCTGGGCGGTTTGTTCCATATCGGAGCAATGTTCGCTCAGCTCCTCGTATTTCTCCTGATTGGCCGAACGTCCGCCATCCTGATATTTCGTCAGCAAACGATGCACCATCGTGTCCGGATAACGGCGAATAGGTGAGGTGAAATGGGTGTAATATTCGAAAGCCAGACCATAGTGCCCGATATTATGTGTAGAATATTTCGCTTTCATCATGGCTCGCAGGGCAACGGTCTCGATGAGGTTCTGCTCCTTCTTACCCTGACAGGCATCCATCAGCGCATTCAGCGACTTCGAGATAGCACCCTTGGTACCTGCCGTCTTCATCTTATAGCCGAACTTGACAACAAACTCACGCAAGGTTTCCAACTTGGTGGGGTCGGGCTGGTCGTGAACGCGATAGACAAAGGTTTTCTTAGCTTTTGGCTGTGGGCTCTTGGCTTTTGGCTTATCCACTTTGCCTATATGTTCAGCAACGGTGCGGTTGGCAAGCAGCATAAATTCCTCGATGAGCTGTGTGGCATCGTTCGATTTCTTAAAATACGCACGGACAGGTTTACCCTGTTCGTCGATATCGAAATGCAATTCCTCGCGGTCGAACTTGACGGCACCGCCCTTGAAACGACGTTCACGCAGTTTCTTGGCCAAACGGTCAAGCGTACGCAGTTCCTCGGCATAGGGGTCAGTACTAGACTTGCTAGATTTACTAGAGGTACCAGATACCAAAATATCCTGTACTTCCTCATACGCATACCTTCTATTACTCTTGATGACAGTATGGACAATGCGGTAGTTCTTGACGTTGGCTTCATCGTCCAAAGTGAAGACTACACTATAACATAGTTTCTCTTCGTCAGGACGCAGCGAACAGATGAAGTTGCAGAGTCGTTCAGGCAACATCGGAATGGTACGGTCGACGAGATAGACACTCGTGGCTCGCTTCGTCGCCTCTTTATCGATAGGGGAACCTTCCTTGACGTAATGCGAAACATCGGCAATATGCACACCGACCTCCCAAAGCTTTTGGCCGTTAGCTTTTAGCTTTTGGCTCACGGTCTCTTTGCCAATAGCCCTTATTGACAGCGCATCGTCAAAGTCTTTGGCATCCTTGGGGTCGATGGTACAGGTAAACACGTCACGGAAGTCCTCACGACGTGCAATCTCCTGCGGGGTGATGCCTGGATCAATCTTCTCGGCAGCCTCTTCCACATGCTTGGGATAGGTATAGGGCAATCCATACTGTGCAAGGATGGCATGCATCTCAACATTGTTGTCACCCTCCTTACCTAACACGTCGATAACCTCACCGACGATATTCTTCGAATCCTTCGACGGCCACTGGGTAATCTTTACAACGGCCTTGTCACCAGTTTTGCCACCCTTCAGCTTTTTCTTCGGAATGAGGATATCGTGAACGAAGATGTTACCTTCTGTCACGAGGAAGGCGTAGTCTTTCTCCACCTTCAGTTTACCCACGGCCTGATCGCGCTTGTGGGAAAGGATCTCGACGACCATTGCTTCCTTCATATGCTTCTCCCTGCGAGCCATCATCGCCACACGCACACGGTCACCATTCATGGCAAACAACGAGTTACGCTCAGAGACAAAGATAGTCTTACCGCCATCGTCGGGCTGGAAAGAGTTCTTGCCGTTGGCCTTACGGATGAACGTACCCTCCTGCACCTGTGTCTTCAGGTTCAGACGGTAGGAATTGTCCGACGCCTTCGTCAGGAAGTCGTCCCACGCCATTTCGTCCATTACATCGACAGCCAGCATCTTTGCCGGATGCGTCGAAAGCTTTAGCTCCCTGAATATTTGTTTCAACGAGAATGTCTCGTTCGGATTCTGCTGAAACAGGGTCTGCAGCATCTCTACCAGACGCTGCTTGGTCAGTCGTTTTCCACTCTTGTGCTTGCTCATAGCCGTTTGTTTTTAAGTTTCTGATGGCAAAGATACAAAAAAATGCACAATGCACAATGCACAACACACCATTTTTTTTGAGGCGGCAGCAAATTCTTCACTCTTCACTCTTCACTTTTCACTTTTTTTCGTACCTTTGCAGCATGGAACAACTTCTGCATTATTGCTGGAAACATAATTAAATATTATAATATGCTTCATAAATTATTGAAAAACAAACGTTTAACATTTTTTATCCAAAAATATAAAGTGCACCAATATTATTATTTGTACCTTTGTAGCGTGCACCATAGGGTGCACCAATAATAAAAAATGTGATTATGAAGGTAGAAAAGGCTACAATTAAATTGGTTCTAAGAACAAATAAAGTTCTGAGTAATGGTAATCATCCTATAATGATAAGAGTCAACTGGGGTGGTAGAAGAGCAGAAAAAAGCACAGGGTATTCCTGTAAGAAGAATGATTGGAACGAAAAAAGATGCCTTCTTAAAGAAGGTAAAGGAGGCATTGCAAATGCCCTGCAAATCAACGTACTGCTATCAGAGAAGATAAAGAAGGCTGAATCCATAAGGAACGAATTTGTATTGGAAGGTAAGCCATATTCCGCAGCAGAAATAATAGCGAAACTGGATGATGAAACATTGGAAAACAAACCTTCAATTGACCTTCTAGATTTCAAAATTGAGTATCAGTCAAAAAGGCACCTTCGTCTTGAAACAATTGGCAGCATAAACACATCCATAAAACTATTCTGTCGATTTATGAACAAAAATTCTATCTCGTTATCAGAAATAACAAAAACTGATGTAGAATCATTTGGCAGATGGATGACAAATAAGGGATATAAAACAAATAGCATTATTGTGACTTTACACAATTTATCTGCAATTCTTTCATATGCTGTGGAACGTGGAGTTTTAGAAGATTCTCCGTTTAGGAATTTCAACGTAAGTAAGAAATATCACCAGGAAACACATACCCAACCGATTGGAAAGGATACCTTGACACTCTTAAAACGCTATTATCTTGAATACATATCTACTATAGGGAGCGATGAAGTAATATGGAAAAAATCCATGAGCTTATCAAGTAAGTTATTTGCAATAAATGTTTTTTTGATTTCATACGAATTGCAGGGCTTGGCATTAGTAGATTTGGCAAATCTGACTAGTAATGAAGTTAAAGATATGGAGTATTCGACTGATGGGAAAGGTTACTTATTAATAAAAACACATAGGCGCAAAACGGGCAAGGAAGTTCGTATAGTTTTATCACCAGACCCATTTAACTATCCTTTATTTCTCCCATATCTTAAGAACATGGATGAAACAGGTTATTTTCTTCCCATTTTTCGTAAAAAAGATGATACCGAAAAGAAAAGGCTTCATCGTATCAGATATGCAACTGAATGGGTAAATCGTAGATTAAAGGGGTATAATAACGTAAGCGGGTTTAAGCCATATAAAGGAATCTGGAAAGAGTTTAACGAATGGCTCACTAATTATACTAAGGACAACAATATACGATTAAAGAAAAAAGTTGTTATAAACAAAAAGAATGTGAAAAGTTATCTTATTGATGAAACTACTACATTTTATGCAGCAAGGCACACTTTTGCTAGCAATTTTATTAATTCTGAGGGCGCAACGGCAGGCGAATTGGCAACTCTATTAGGTAGGAACGTATCTGGTATTGACAGATATATAAAAGAGCTGAAAACGGTTCAAGACATAATTGCAGCTAGAAAAAAGATGGAATGAGCACTCCATAATTTGTTTCGGCTACTATGACCAAGCGATTCCCCAATAACTTTGCTTACAACAATTATTTATCACCAATCATGGAATCGATTTCCCTCAGTATATCTCGTAGTTCTTTCTTTGCTTTATCAGATTTTACGTGCATCAGCTTCTCTTGCACTTGCTCCTTATAATCATGGATTTCACCAGACAGGCTATCCCACCAGTAGCGCAAGTAAACACTCCATCCCTTTCATCCTCATCTTCATAACCTTCAAGGCTCTCTGTGAGATATACAAGTATATGGAAGAAAAATGGTGCATCCTTTCATTGGATTGCACCATTCATCGCTTCATTTTGCAACAATAGAGTTATCTAATACTATCATTCCCGTCATCATTTATTTCATCGGTGAATGCACCTATAGCCGTTATAGTTTCACTATCGTTAGTTCTGTTTATGTATTCCTCCATGTTGCTCTTATAATCATTAAAATCATCAATGAACCAGTCATCGTTTTCAAAAACCAGTTTTATCTGCTTAGAATTCTTTAATTCGTCATTCTTTCCGTACTTTACATAATCTTGAACAGTAGCCAACGCTGTTGATTCTGTAATTAATTCCACTTCCAGGACTGTTACCGAATTTATGTTGCTATCATCTACACTTCCACTGTTAGACCAAAAGTAAGAGCCAAAATATCCCATATCACTTTCTGGATATTCGTTGTCATATTTCTCGTTAACAGCATTGTATAGCTTTTTAAATGATTCTGAAAAATACTTGTTCACAAAGGTCTTTTCGGGAGTTGATGGCACACCATCACATATTTGTTGTAACCGATGCTTAATGTATGCCTCTGAATGGACATCGTTAATATCCTCTACTATAGAATCAGAGTCCACGATTATTGAGTCAGAATCAGATACGACTGCTGCTTTTGACCCTTCTGTTGTATTACTAGACCCCAAGAAATACCAGCCGCCAATCAGTGCCAATGCTATAATACCAACAATAACAAGTATTATATACTTTGATTTGGAAGAGCTCTCAGTTTCTTCAACAACATCCCTGCCAGCATCCTCATAATTAGTAGTTACAACATTTTCTTCACCACTGACAAGATTATAACCACATTCCTGGCAGAAAGTATCACCCTCACTAACATCAGCCCCACATTGAGGACACTGCCCCAATGCAGGTTCTGCATCTAAAGATATAGGTTCATTAATTCGCTTTCCGCATTCTTGGCAGAAAGTATCGTCATCATTCACAGGTGCTCCACAATGAGGGCATTGGCTTTGCGAAATAGGTTTTCCACACTCAGTACAGAAATTACTTTCTTCGAGTAATTCGGCACCACAATACTTGCATTTTTTCATATTGCGTAATTCGTTAATGTTGACCTATATTAATAACTATACATGTCTTGGGTGATAGTCCTTTCCATCTGTTGAGCTTTCTTGTCAAAGTCTTCCATTTCTTGCCTGAACGCATTGAGTTCGTCGCTCTTTCCTGCGTTACGTGCAAGTGAGATTAGCTCTCTGAATATCCTATCTCCCTTTAATCTTAAATCACTTAATGTTGCCACAGCATTAACTCCCAAGTTTTGGTCACTTCCGCTGCTAGATGCTACCCTAACATACTGGTTATAGACATTATTCATTTCTACCATTATCTGTTGTATTTCATTGACCAGACTCATTGCTTTGGCATTGAATTCTTGCTGATTATCTGTGTCTCCCGTATTATCTGGTTCTGGTTCTTCAACCTGTTTCCTTGCAGTTCTTTCACGTTCTTCCCTACTCACGTTTACAATAGAATTTATTTTATATAAACCATCTTCCTTGACTATCCCGAGCCTTATTTTATAATCACTCGTATCTTGGCATCCTTCGGAATAACCCCAAGTGTTTGTAACTAGAAAAGTATTAGGCGAGACTGGCTCAATCTGTCTATTAAGTAAAGAATCCATATCTCCCCCATATTCATAGAAGAAAAGCCATGTAGCCAAGCACTCCCCATCGCATTCATAGTCATATTCATCTCTTAATGTTTTAAGTGCGTTTGCAGTAATGTGTTTCTTAACATAAGCATAATCAGAGCCATCGGCATCTTGCTCCCAGTCTGCATAAAACTTCTCAATAAATTGTTTCTCTTCCTCTTGTACATTTTCATCCTGGGTCTCACTAAATGTTTCTCCAGGATTCTGTCCCCTTATGAAATACCAACTGCCACCAATTAATGCTAATACTGCAACCACAGCCAGCGTAATAATCAATGGTTTCTTGGATGTTGAGCTACTATCTTCTGTGATGTTATCAGTTGAATCACCACATGGGGCTCCACACTTGGGACAGAACTTAGCCCCGTCACTCAGTTGAGTGCCACATTTGTTACAATATGCCATAATAATATATTTTAATTAATATCATACATTCTATGAATTAATCCTTCGGGCGTAAGTATCTAATTCAGTTCCATAGTTGGTACAATACGCCATATGTTAGTGATTTCTTAACTTATTCTTTACGAGTACGGACTTTGAGCCTGTAACCATTCATATTTGGTATCTCAAGAACACCGTTCTCTAGGTTAATACTGCCCGTTCCCCAGTTGCCATCAAAGTACAGGAATACACCCTTTATGCCAGCGGTGTTAATAACGCTCCATTTACCACCAGAAGGATAGTTTTTTCTATCAACGACGGTTTCAATCTCCATCTGCCTCTTTGTTTCTTCATTACTTCCCTCATGGCTAAAAGTGCCATCGGGCTTCAATGTGATTTTGTAATAGAAGGAAATATTTAATGGCATTCCTGGAGGGCAATAATCATAGTAGTAAGTGCCAAGATACTCTTTTAATTCTTCCATTCGTTTCGCTTCTTCCTTCTTCTTCTGTTCCTCTATTTTCTTCGAGAACTTCTCAGAAATCTTATTTTCTTCTTCCTGGTTAATCGGATTCAGTTTACCAATAGAAGAATGCTTTAACGCATTACTAACATCCGAATCACTACCTTTATGGAAACACACTTCCTTGTCACCATTAATAAGCAAGTTGAATTCGTTGAATTTCAAGATATAATATTTCCTAAAAGAAAAGAAACTAACATCTTCTTTCTCCCACTTTCCATTATAGGTAAATGGCTCACCAGATTTTGTCTCACCTTCGACTTTACAATCTTGCCTAGAGTTTCCTTCGTAAAGAATTATCTTATTGATACTAGTAATACTGGTATTGGAACAGTTCTGGTCTTCTACTGTAAATGCGGCACGTCCTTCTGGTATGCTTAGAATCTCACCTTCAAAAGCACCAAGGAACCAAAGTATTGCAATAATAACAAGTCCAATTACTGTAATGCCAATAATACCATCAAGCGTATCACTATTTCCGCTCTTTTTTGTAGTTGCACGCTTGGTTGGTCTTGAACCAGTTGATGTTTTTTTCTTTCTGGTTGTTTTTTTGGTGGTCACTTGTTTTTTGTTATCTGGCACTTGCTCACCATCCTCTGTTATCGAAGTTGATGCGCCACACTTCGGGCAGAATTTAGCTCCGAAATTTAACTCACTCCCGCATTTTGCACAATATGACATAACGTTTAATTATTGACAGTTCGTTATTCTATTTACAGTTTAACACCTCTCTTCTTTAATTCCTGCTCTACATATGACCGAGCATCTGTTATCAAATCCATTCTGGGGAAATATTTTGGCGTTTCTGGGTCTGTTTCTAATTTCTTGTACATGTCATAAGCTTTCTGGTAGAAATTAACAATCTCTTTTTTGTTGTTAGAGGCTCTTGCTTTCTCACAAAAATCAGCAGCATCATTCATAGCTTTAATCACATCATCAACTTTATATACGTTGTCAGTTGTCACGTCACTAGAAGAATAAGTTCTATTAGATTCTCTATTTGATTTTTCTACAGATTGAGCATTCTGCGTTTTTCCAATCGTATCTTTTGCCTTGTCATATGCCTCTTTTTCTTTTGTAGTCCATTGGACATCTTTTATTACGATGACCTCTAAATCACCATTGTTGCGATGGATACGCCATGCCAGAGAAACGTTACTTCTGACAGGCATGCCATTAATGCTTGCAGGAACCCAGGTAAGTCCATTAATTAAAGCGGTAGCTCTCTTAATCATTGCGCTACTATTACTAGCATTAGAAGAACCACTAGAGGCTTTTAAATTTGAAACAGACCCATCTCTTTCCACAATAAAATCAACATTGATAATACTAGCATCAATGATAGCATTTTCATATAGTATGACAGGATAGAAATTAAGGAAATATCTTTCTTGCTTTGCATACCATGATAATGTGTTTCCAAATGTTGCTGCGACACTTACTTCATCCTCATCATATAATCGATAGATGTCGATTTCTTCATTCGTCGTAGATGCTCGATAATCTATGGTTCTTTTTATGTAGTTTCCTTTATTATCCTCTATTTTAATCCAATTATTTTTTTCGTCATAATAATACTTACGAGCAAAGCATTTTGGTTCTTTGTAAGTTCCACTAGTATATGTACCAGTTCTTGATTTAATCATTTTACTGATTTCCGACGATATTATTTTTCCTTCTGAATCATACAGATTATTGAATTGATATGTAGTTTGTATCTCACTGTCGCCAATTTTTTTAACCAGCAAATCTATTTCTGAAATCCCATTATGGCTGTCATATTTGTAGCTCTTTATATATTCTCTCTCGACAGCATCACTATTTCCATTGGCATAAAATTCTTTAGCCTGTACATTAGCGACACTTCCATTTGAATATGTGTATTTAGCTTCACCTCTTTTCCTTCCAGAAATGAAAACAAATATATTCTCAATTTTATTTGAGTTGGAAAAGTAAGAATAGCGATATGAGTAATTACCATCACCAACCTTTATCTCTACCACTCTATCCTGGTTATCATAGGTATAATATATATCATTACCTATATTGGTGATAAGCCCTTTGGTATTACGAGTTGGTTGTATATCAAAAATATATGGGTTAGCAGTACAAGGTAGAAGATGTAATTTCTCGCCTTCAATATCACTCCAGCGATGATACCCAAAAGCATAATCATTAGTGACGGCTATTTTACCATTGAAATCAACAATCTGCCCGCTAGATACAAATTTTGATTCACATGAGTAAACAATGAATTCCTTTTCTTTATCTTTATTGTAAAGCTCGCATGATATTTCTTTCACAGGACAATTATGCTCAAAAGGATGAATTAGGACACCATCAAATTCAGAACACATGGAATGAACAAAGAATGGGGCTGCATACTCAACATCTCTTATATTCTCTAATGCATAATCAAACTGATAATTCTGGAAATCATCTGATGTCCTTGGTAATCGGGACAAATCCACTTTAGTTGTAAGGTTTTGACTAGTAGATGATAATGCAAAAATAAACATTAATAAACATGGAATAATTTTCTTCATAATTATATGTTTTTAGTAGTTATAATTTTAATGTCTTTAATTTGGGAATGGATAGAATAAAAAAACGTGGACTACTTACTTCATCTACGCACTCTTAGGTATTGGGGATAACCATCGCTACTTTAACGAGTAAAAGCCCACGTGCTTACACGTGAGCATCAACTTTTACTCTTGTAGCATTCTTCAAATTCCCCAATTCTTAGAGTGCAAGAATAGAAAGCTAACGCTTCTTATCTATAAGTCTTTATTTTTTCTATGTCATACGCATACTTTTTTAAATGTTATACTTGGTGCAAATATAGTTATTATTTTTCAATTATACAAATAAAATGCTGTTTTGATATTGTTTTTTTTACGTTTTTGCACATCTTGACCAAAATGTGCAACAATTTTATAATCAAAAGAGATAAAAAAAGAAATAGACTGCCGCATATTTCACGGGTACATCTCTTGCAGTACCAAGAACATGGTTATTGCTGTCTCTGACTGTGCCATCGTTTTCGACCTTACCAAGTGTTGAGTTGTTACGATTTCTGACAGTACCGTTGCTTTCGACTTTACCCATGTAAGAGTTATTATTATCCCTTACATCACCATTACTACCAATCTTTCCTAGTAGATGGTTGTTGGTGTCACGAATATCACCGTTGCTATTGATATGAGCAACAACTGAATTATTGCTATTTCTGACCGTGCCATCTGTATCTATTTTTGCTATCATAGAATTATTGGCATTTCTAATCGTTTGAGCTGAGCAAAGCCCAAACCAGAACATTAATAATAGGCTAATAACATATCTTCTTTTCATCTTCAATTATTATTGATTGCTGCAAAGTTAGCAATTATTTCTGAAATGACAATGAAATGAAAAGAAAAGTACCAAAAAGCAATAATGATTGCGCCGACTGGCGCAATCATTATCAGCCTAATAAATAGAAAACTCATTCTTCAGCCGCTGCACTGTGGCAACGCTCACATTGGTAAGCTTCGCTGTCACACGGATGCTGTAGTCCTTTTTTAAGTACAACAACACGTCCCTATACTGTTTTTCCTTCTGTTCCCTGGTTTTGACACTACCTGGTTTCCTTCCAAGCTTGCCGCCATTTCTGATGTACTGAGCACGTCCAGAATTCAGACGGTATTTAATATTCTCCCTCTCGAATTCATTCGCCATACTCAAACATGAAATATACACAGCCATGAAGGGGTCAACACTGCCATCTTCTCGAAGCACATGGATATTCTCCTTTTGAAGATAGACATTGATGTGCTTATCGATGCAGCGTTTGATGGTCTCTAACACTTCCCAGGTCGAACGCCCCAAGCGTGACCCTTCCGAACACAGGATGCAATTTATCCCCTCTTTCTCAGCAAATGAAAGGCACTCACTCAACACTTCACGCTCAGAATTTTTCTTTACTCCACTGATATGTTCCTCATACACCTTCACTATTTCCAACTGGGATAGCTTGGCGTATGCCTGGAGGTCTTCCACCTGTCTCGATGTATCTTGGCGATTCTGCTGATAGCCACTCGAACTTGTACGAGAATAGATTACTGCTGTCTTCATATTAATCTTTGATAAAACTGTGAATACGTACTAAATTAAATCTTGACTCTTGAAGTCGAATTATTTGCTTTTTTTGATTACACCCTATTTTTTGCTTTTTATGATAACATCTACCAAAATTGCATTTGATAAAGCACTCGAAACGTAAAATATCACTTTCATAAGCCCTATACCTCATTATATATAGTGGGGGAGGTGAAGCCCCCACTCACCTAGAACACCTTAAGGATTGACTCCAAGCGGAAGGAACGGAATTTTCCCATTTCTACGTCCCACACAACCTTAGTGCCATAATGTTCACGTCCCACGCCCTTAACATGTTTACCACAAAGTGAAGGATTGGTTGTGCAGAACATCTCTCTATAGCTAAGGTCACGTTTTTGGAATATTATATGAGCCACCCCGTTGAGCTTTGCTTCAAGCTGTTCCAGCATTAAAGCTTTTGCAATACCGACTTCAAGTGAACCTGTGCGCTCAGCTATCAGATTTGCTCTCTCGATAGTTTTGTCACTTAATGCAACTGTCATGTTGGCTAATGCCACTGCTGGGATTGTTGTCTGTACCATAATTCTTATACCTTATTATATTATTACTATGATGTTTGATTTCTGGGTACAAAGTTATATCATTTCTATGATATATCCAAACAAATCTGAGACTTTTTGTATCACAATTATGATATATTAACAAAACTATCATTGGAATGATAGATTCGTTAAAAGAAATTAAGTTTTATATTAAAATTATGATAGTTTAGAAATTATGTTGTAACTTTGCTACCTAAATCAATATATCCAGATTATGATACAGTTAAGAATTAAGGAAGTTGCCAAAGAACATGGGATGTCCCTTACGGATGTCTTTAATAAGACTCACTATCAGTCCCTGCCATCGTTCTACCGTCAGATAAATAACCCAGAGAGTTTAAACATGAAGACTCTCATGAAGATTGCCGATGCCATAGGATGTGAGGTGGGAGATTTTTTCATTGACAGCTATCATCCTGCATCTACTGAATCTCCCCTTGTATGTCCTCACTGTGGTAAAGAGCTAAAGATAAAGATTGAATAGTCATTTAGGAATCAGCTAGAGCTGTGCCACTTCATTGGCTTCCCATCCCTAGTATATCTCTGTTTGGGATTAGGAATGAACTTTCCTATGTTAATTCTATTAGTTCTTCATGTAACGACAATGTAGGGCGGCATCCGTCAATAATTACATATAGCTGTTTAGCCTCTTTTCCCCTCAGTCTAAGAAAGAAGTTAAGGATTTGATAATCCAAAGCCAGGATTTCCTGGTAAGCAGGAGTCGCATTTCTAAAGAATGCAATGTCCTCCGCAAAGTTGTCATAATCACTTACGTCAAGCCAGAAACTACCGATTCTACTGGCAATGTCTTCGCACTCTGCATCGTCCATCTGGTCTATTTTTTCACACAACGCCTTAGTGTCAATGCCCCATTTCTTGGAGACTTTACCTTCACCGTCAGCAGCTTTCATGTTGCAAACAATTGATAATCTAAGGGGGATTGTCATGCTCAGCTTAAGTCCTTTGTGGACATAGAAGACAGCATTTAATTCGTTCTCACTAAGTTTCTGGTGGTTCTTGTTTGCACCGTCCTTCAACTCCTTAATCTTTGTAGTAATCTCAGTTGCGGTCATCTCTTTCATGTCAGCCGCAGATAAATTAATTGTTTTTACCATGATTTAATTATTTAAAATATTAAACTTATTGTTATACACATCGATGACATTGTGCGCAATCCTGGTCATCTGCGCATCGGTCATATCCTTGCCGAATCTGAAATCCAGCCCCTTCATGTAGTCAGAGCGTTTGATGTACAGTCCTTTGCCCCTGGCAAACACTCCACATTTATCACCTGCATTATAGCCTCTCTCACTGCAATCCACAGCCCAATCATGTTTGCCCATGTATGGGTCATAGCCTCCATAGTAGAGGTATAATGCCTTGTTACCACCAACCAGCTTGCTTTTCAACTGGTTCTTAATCACTCGTGTGAATATACCCTTCACACTGGGTTCACAAATTTTTTTCATACTTTTTTTAATTATATAGTTCTACATCATATCGAAATAATCTCCATTTGGAATCATCCTCGCCAACCAACTCACGGGATGTAGTCTTTACAGCACAATCACCATAGAGCAAGCCGCAGAGTGCCACAGCGAACAACACATCCCTTTGCAACCCCGCTGACAGTCCAGGAATGCTTGAAGTACATGCCATCGGCACTGTAGCCTCCCTGCATCATGCCCTTCGCCTGGTCGTAGGTGTAACCCCACTGACCGTTAACGAGCTTCTGGTTGCGATATGTCTGTGCTGGCTTCATACCTTATTTTTTCAAGAACTCCTGGCGATTTGCTAGACAAGGGCAGACCATGCCAGTTGCTCGGCTGATAGATTCAGCTTCACACCCACCTTCCGCTCGATGGAGCTGACCTTCGCTGGGTCAATCTCGCCTCGAAGGATGAGCTGTGCAATCCTGGATGTCAACTTGTCTGCGTTCATAATCGTCTAACAGTTCATTCTTTATCCTACTTGGCACAGGGTTTTCCTGTGTTGCTATGAGAGACTATCATCCCTATAGTGCCACGCCAATACTGGCTTGTCACCTTAACCCTATACTTAAATAAAGTTCTGGATGTTGCACTTCCTGTTAATGAACAGGACTCACTGGAAGTTTATTCTATGGAGCCTGATGCTGCCATTCTGTGACAGGGCATCAAACCCAACTTCCCTTTTTGTTTTTAAAGCGTACATTTTTATTAGTTATGGCTACTATCTTCCCAGACCACAGCCATGAGATAAAATTTGAAACATTATAAAATATGAAATATAAGTCAATTCTTCTTAAAGTGCCTCTGATGCAGCCGCCACAAGCTCCTGTTCTGTTACCTCTTGTTCATCAATTGGCTTACCGAACTTCTCCACAGCCTCCTCGAAGTACTCCTTAGCCCTCTCCCTGGCATCTTCCATCAGTTTCTCTGGACTGAACTTTGACCAAACAGAAGGCTTTAAAGTTCCCTGGTAGAACTTGAACGACTCATAGCGCTCTCTGTCTTTCCACTCAGTTTCCAATTGTCTCTTTTCAACCTCATCATCAGTGATGATATGATTGATTGTTTGTTCGTTTGATGTAATGAACTGAATGCTCTTCTCGTTGACCTTGGTGACAAATAGTGTACTACCAATAGTTTTACGCCACCGTATATCATAGCTGATTCTACTAACATCATAACCCAGTCTGCCATAAGGTGTATTATACTCATAGAACCTGTTCTCGTCATAGTCCTCTTTCTTCAGAGCCTTTCGGAAATAATCATCAATGTGTACGCTGTGAACTGGGTTGAACATATCAGCACCATTGAAGAGCTTTTCTATTGAGGCTGTAAATGGATTAAAGATGTAGTCACCTATCACATTCACATCAAAGTCTATACCGATAGCCAAATCCAATGTATCAACCTCAGAGATTTGAAGCTTCCTTCCATCATTAGTTTTAACTTCCATACTACCTATGTTGTTATACCAGCCTTTATCATCAACCTGGGATGCAACAAACTTGCTTACCTCAGCCAAATCAGCCTCGCTCAACTCTTTGTACTTCAGAATTGTCATCTTCTCCTCAGCCTTCTTTGACTTGTTATAAAGCATATCATCAACAAGTTCGTACTTTCCCTTGGTCTTAGCGTTTAACCAGTCCCACAGCACCTTGTATAGCACACTGTACTCCTCAGTTGGGTACATCTTACCATCCCATCTATTATTTTTCTCCTTTACAGGGTTCAATGCCTCAAATCTCTTCCTGTCTATCTCTGCAAGCAAGTCATACAACTTGCAACAATGATAGGAGTTGATGTCTCTAATGAGGTTATCCTCGACAGTCGTCACAGTCTTCTGGAAGTTGTACTTTCTCTCCATAACGTACTCCCAGATGTTGTCAAAAACGTAGCAGAACTTTGGGGTCTCCTTGATGATACCATCTACAAGCTTCTTGAATTCTAGAGGCTTCACACCGCTGGTGCAGTCACACAACTCCTTTATAAGCCTTTCCTCATCTAGAGCAGTGCCAACATCGTAGCCCATCTTCTGCTTGTTGTAGAACTCAATCACAAAATACTTCATTCCTATTGCCACCTGTGAGTTCTGAATCATAGTGGTAACGAAGTTCACATTGATGATACGAGCATCGTCCTCGTACTTCTGAATAGATTTTATTTTCATAATATTATTGCTTTAAGTATTCAACAAAACTCTACGTTAACTCTCAAATTATCATTATTGTACAGGTATTGCTCTTCAACGCTGATGAGTCTCAGAGCCTTCTTTTTACTGTCGTTGCAATAACCTCTGTTGACCTTATGTAGGAAGTAGTTGACAAAACCTTTGTTCTCAAATAACTCTTTGTATTCTTTTTCTATGTAAATGCAACCGATGTTGGTTTCATCGTCAATGTTGAATACCTTTCTTGTATAGCCATCTCCCTCAAAGTCATTGAGGCAATAACCAGACATATTCTTAAAACTATCCCAGTAACTAAGCTCGGTATTATAGTACTCCATAAGCACTTCCTCGCTTTTATCTACACTGTCGTAATACTCGTCAAAAATCACCTCAACATCCTCTTTTGATATATTGTCAAAGTCTTCTTTGCAACCATAACAGAATGTCCAGTCTGATGAATTTACCTGCATATAATACTCTACATACTTTTCGGTGTCTAACACCATAACATTGCCAAAACGCAATTTAAAAACTTTTACTTTCATTATTGTAATAATTTTAAATAAATATATTTGTTTAATCTCTTCATTCACATCCTTTGGTGGGGCGGTGAACTGTTCTCCCCTTTGTTTAAATAGCTACTATCTTCACAGACCTTGTCTGTTGTAATCATTGTTGTCATTTTATTATAGTTTAAAATTAGACAAATCAGTAGCCATCCAGAGGTTAACCCCTGCATGCCGTTTTATCCCCTAAGCACTGTCGATGGTTTTCTGGTAGATGTTTCCCTACCACTCAGATGCTACTATTCTTCGCATCCTTGTTAATTGTGGAGCAAAGATACAGAAAAAAAATGAGATTTCCAAATTCTACTATATACTTTTAACATCTTTTTAAAATTATATAAAGTTATATAAATTTATATAAGATTTGCTTTTTACGAAAAGCAAATCTTATGTCTCTTTTTATATATAATCTAGTATATAATATATTTAATAATATATATAATAGTAGGAGATTTAAACTTGTCAGTTCCTGGTGGTATACACTGTCCATCCTTCACGTTCATCTGCCCGTCATATAGCACGGGGAGGGGGGTAAGGGGGGGGGGAGAGGTATCTATTATTACCTGGGACTATTTGAAACGCCCCGAGGCGTTTCCCCGCCAATTCCCTTCAAGCTGCACCCCACCAAAGGGGTGCAAGCGAACCTATTATTTATTAATGAGTGTTTCTGAGTTCTGCATACCTCCAATTGTAAATGTCCTGGATACTTTCAATTTCCTGTTCGTAGTCATATGGTAATCCCTGGACACTCTTCACAAAAGTTTCTTTTGCCCTTAGAAGCTCCTCTGCTGTCTTGGCTTTCTTAATAGAAGTCCTAAACTCAGCAAGTACCGCATCCCAATCCTTTTCTTTTTCATGTGTCGTTGCACCCTCATCGGTGGGTGCAAGAGACACATTTTCCTCAACTCGACTATCCTCGTCTTTACTAGACTCGTCTAGTCTATTCTTATCTAGTGGCTCATTAGCAAAGGCTTCAAGGTCAACAGAGTCGTTCTCTGGGTTCTGTGGCATTAGTTCCCTTATCTCCTTGCACAGTCTATAGTGAGTACACCTATGGTTGGTTCCAGATACCCTTTCAATCAGTCTCTTGAATATTAGTTTCAGCATCACCCTCTTACCTTGTGGTTCTGACAGATAGGACTCTTCGAATATGCTCTTCTGGTCTTTGAAGAACCATCCATCGTGCTTGGATGCATAGATGCTATGGTTCAGGTAGTTGAAACACAGTGTCCCAAGTATGTTCTTCTCTGCTATATCCAGCTTCTTGCTGTCTCTCACTTTCTCTGGCAGGAACTCAACGTTCTCGCACTCTTTGATTTTCTTGTTCATATCTAAACTATTATTTCAGCATCAGACTTCTTTTAAGTAAAGAACTGGAAGGAGTTTAAGAAGTCTGCTGAACCTCCCAGTTCCGTTTATAAATCAAAACAGACCATTCAAACAGTTTGCAACTATGTTGGATGACGTGTTTTATCTATAGTGCAAAGATATAATTTTTTTTTGTAAAAAACAAATTTTTGACAAACTATTTTCAATAATTTTTCTTACTAAAATATTGTGTATCAAAGATTTACAAGCACCTTCCCTCCATTTCGTTCACAATGCTTTTACTTCTAGGATAGCCACAATTTCCTGCACGCATCAGCATCCAAATTCCTACTTGACCATGTTTCATCTTTAGTTCCTGGTAGATGTTTACCAGCCTATCATGATTTTCCTTACCCTGTGCCGCTATCATTTTTTCTCTGTTGAACTTGTGGGCTGATAACGCATTGGCTCTCCTATATCGGGCTTTTGAGATTTCATTAGCGCAGTTCTCCTTGTGACTAACAGCTTTGAGATTATCAAGTCTATTATTGCTCCTGTCACCATCTTTATGGTCAACCTCCAACTTATCACCTATACTACCATTGAAAGCCATATACACCAGCCTGTGCAAATAGAACTTCCTGTACGTATCATCCTTGGTGCAGTATAGTCGTACTATCAGGTAGCCGTTAGTCAGTTTGTAAGGTCTGAGTTTAATCTTGTGTAGGCATCTGCCTGTCTTGCTTGTACGTTCAGTTCTGTACACCGTTCCATCTTCATAAATCGTATATGGATAACCATCAATTGTTTTGAATTCCACTGTCATTATCATTATTAATTTAGTTATTCAGAGCCATCTAATCCTGCAAATAGGGTACAATTATCTGGCTCCTATGTTTATAAATATTGCAACGAAATAAAAAGTTCTAGCTAGCATTAATAATATAGTTTATGCACACATGTATACGCAAGCATGTAAGGCGTTGTTATTACCCGTCTAGAAAGTTAATCCACCTGGATTAACCGAACGTCTCAGAGGGCTTATAAACAGCTTCTGTGACAAAATCTTTACAAGCATTGGCATATACTATATAGGGAGAAAAACTTTCTTACAAAATAGTTTGGCAATACCAATTATTATTTTTACCTTTGCATATTGAACACGGTTCTGTGGCTTTTTCTTGTGCCATAGGTGCTGACTGTTCGTTTCCATTTCGTGCCTCCCAGCAATGGGAGGTCTTTTCATACCCAGTGCCGCCCACCCCCCCACCTATGTCCCTACCACCCCTACCCCCCATTTTTAACATTTGGGGTATGGCAACAGTTCTTTCTTTATGGTGATTCTAAAAAAAAAATCCAGGAAGGGGGTGGGTGTTTTTCAAGGCATAGCCCTGTCGAAAAAAAATCTGGAAAAAATTTTTTGTTATTTTCCACAGAAGTAAGTTCTTTTTCGAATAAATGCGATATTTATATTTAGAATTAACTTCTGAAACCTGTCAGAAGATGATAAATAATCAACTAAGAAATATATCAGAATGAGCACGATTGTAAGACTTACAGAAAATGAGCTACGAGACATTATGCATAACTGTGTTACCAGAGCATTGATGAAGGAACATGTTGACCATGAAAGAGAAATAAAGTTGGCACAGCAAGCACTATGCAAGTTCCCTCTCAGTGATGTCGGCATGAGGCTAGAAGGAACCAAGTTCTACAGCCAATACCAGAAAATGAAGGATGCAGCCATAGAGCTTAATAATGCCCTAATCCAGTACATCAGAGGGGAGGGCAAGAACTAATGAGCTACTTTACCATATCAGAAGACCAAATGACAACACCAACGCCAGAAAAGAAAAGAGACCACAAGGGACAGAACAATCCTCATTTTGGGCATATAATGCAGCCTGCCAGTCGTGAAGCCATAGCCAAATCCCAGCGTGCTAGGTTTGATTACTACAGGAAAGCTATTGAAAACATGCTAACAGAAGAAAGAGTACGAGACATTATCAAAGAGACTATAGATGATTATATGGCTAATAACGCCACTGAAATAAAGAATAATAAACCTAACAATATACCACTTTAAATCATGAAGAAAAATATTCATACAGAAACGGATAAGAAGATTGCAGAGTTAATGCAAGAAATCAAGAGCTTAAACACTGAACTGGATTACTGTCGGAACATGAACGAGATTCTTAGAACCAACTATGACCAGGTTAACATCGAGCGTATCAATTACAGAAGGATTATCAAGTATCATAGCCTGTTGATGGTGTTGGCAAACCTGTTAACCCAGAGTGATGCGAAAACTGATATAGACAGGATTCTTAAGCAGAACATCATGAATTTCTACAAGGCTATGACCAATGATTTAATGACTATTACCGAAGATGAAGATGAGGAATTCGATGAAGAAGAGTATGAAGAGGATGCAGAGAGTAGAGAGGATGAGTTTTAGTCTGCTCTCAAAGAACGAACAGATTGCGCTCTACCTCCATGACAACCCAAAGGCTCTATCCCAGGAACTCATGTTGTATATAGCCACGCACTACATGAATATAGGGTATATTCGCAAGCGAATTAAGGAACTATACCCGAAGATTGTTAAGAACAACATACAAGACAATAATTTCGTGATAATTCCAAGTCATTATGAAGAAAAAGAATAGTAAGAAGGGGTTCGCTTCGGTTGGACAGCCACTATTTACTAATCAAGACTTTCTTGCGTTTTTCAACAGTCGTATCTCCGAACTGATTAAAAGAGAGGTCGAACAACAGTTCTCAGATATGCTGTGGAAATAGCCGTTATATGCACGCATCGTAACCCATTATGAATCAACAAATTACAGCACCATTC
The DNA here is from genome assembly GCA_902774925.1 of uncultured Prevotellaceae bacterium. Lineage (GTDB taxonomy): Bacteria > Bacteroidota > Bacteroidia > Bacteroidales > Bacteroidaceae > Prevotella. Next base: position 59,305 of record CACYKE010000002.1, read on the forward strand.
TCCCAGAACTCCTGGTTTATACAGGTTTTTCCAGGGGTTAGGATGGTGCTATATGGATGTAAAAAACGCATTCATCTTCATGAGATAAAAAAATTCCAGCACCATAGAAACAGTGCTGGATTCATTATGTTAAGGTAGTCCACAACAGGCTATCTGTTTCGTTGCAGGAGTTCCCAACAAATATACAACTCATATATGTAGACTGTATGTCTTAAAGTTATTCATAAGGCATTTTTTATGAGGTTTTAATTGATAGTATTTTTATAGGTTTTACATGTTTTTAATCGTTATTTTTGGTTATTCAAAACTATTTAGTTATCTTTGCAGAACAATTGCTGTAGGAAATCATGAATAATGACTATAGTAATATATTATAAAGTGCACCCCAAAGTGCACCAATAATTAAATGACAAAGAAAACGCATTGATTATCAATGAAATATGGAACAACTTCTGCATTATTGCTGGAAACATAAGCTATGGCCTGCTACGGGACTTGAAACCACCGACGGACGAGTGGTGGAAATCATCGATCCTGGACTCCATAACAGGAATGCGGGGCCCGACTTCTTCAACGCCAAAGTAAAGATTGGCGGTACGCTGTGGGTGGGTAATGTCGAGATTCACGACCGCTCGTCACACTGGTATCAGCATGGCCACGAGCGTGACGCCAACTATAATAATGTGATACTTCATGTGGTAGGTGAAGCCGACCGTGACGTACAGACACAAAAGGGCGATTTCGTTCCTCAGTTGGTACTGGCAGTACCACAAGAAATCAGAGACAACTACGATGAACTCATCAAGACTGATTCCTACCCTCCCTGCTATCGTATCATACCGGAATTGACACGTCTGACCATCCATTCGTGGATGGCAGCCCTGCAGACGGAACGCCTAGAACAAAAGACCGTGGCCATCGAACAGCGGGCACGACTGGCAAATGGTTCGTGGGAGGATGCCTACTTTATGACCCTTGCCCGCAACTACGGTTTCGGCATCAACGGCGATGCCTTTGAGGAGTGGGCACGTCATATTCCCCTAAGTGCGGTGGCGAAACATCGTGATGACCTCTTCCAGATAGAGGCTATCTTCATGGGACAGGCAGGACTCTTGGAGTTGGAAGCCATCCCTGAGCGTTATCAGAAAGATGCCTTAAACGAAGGCTACTTTACCAAGTTGCGCAACGAGTACCAGTATCTTGCGCATAAATTTTCCATGCAACCCATGGATTATAAGCAATGGCGATTCCTACGACTGCGTCCGCAGAACTTTCCGCATATCCGTATCGCGCAGTTGGCAAACCTCTACTACCAACACCAGGCAGGACTCTCGCAACTCATCGAATGCAGGGATATGATAAGCCTCAGCGAACGTTTGAAGACGCAAGTGACGCCCTACTGGGAAACGCACTACACGTTTGGTTCGGAGAGTGTACGTAATGCCAAGCACCTGTCGCCATTCAGCATCAATCTGCTTATCATCAACACCTGCGTACCCGTGCTCTTCGCCTATGGTCGTCATACCTCGCGGGAGGAGTTGTGCGACAGGGCGTTCGACTTCCTGGAACAGCTCAAGCCCGAGAATAACCACATCATCCGCATGTGGCAGGAGTGCGGTCTGGAGGTCAGGTCGGCAGGCGACTCGCAAGCCCTTATCCAACTGAAGAAGGAATACTGCGACAAGAAGGACTGCCTGCGCTGCCGCATTGGTTATGAATATTTGAAAAAGAAATCGGAATAACGATTAACGTTATACCGAAATAACGAAATAACGAAAAAAGAATGGATAAATTTATTTTCGAAACCCGCATGGAGGTGCGCGACTATGAGTGCGACATCGAAGGCATTGTGAACAACGCCAACTACCTCCACTATACAGAACATACCCGTCACCTGTTCCTGAAGCAGTGCGGACTGTCGTTTGCCGAGATGCACGCAAAAGGTGTCGACGCTGTGGTGGCACGCATGAAGCTGGACTTCAAGACTCCTTTGCGCTGCGACGATGAGTTCATCTCGCGCCTATGGCTCGAAAAGGATGGCATCAAATACATCTTCCACCAGTCTATCTTCCGTGCCAGCGACGAGGCACTCTGCTTCAAAGGCGACATCACGTTAGTATGCCTCATCAACAGACGACTGGGCGACAGCGAAGACTACGACCAGGCCTTCCGCAATTACCTGAATTCGAAATGACCGACGAAATATACTACTCCATAGCCCTAACCCGCATGACGGGTTTCAACCAGCAGATGGCACTGCAGCTGTACCAAGCACTGGGCAGCAGCCAGGCCGTCTATGACTACCGCAACGACATTGGTGATGTAGTGCCAAAGGCTACACCGCGATTGCGTGAATCGATGAAACATTGGGACGATGCACTGCATAGGGCAGCGGCCGAGATGGAGTTCGTCACAAAGAACAACATCCGCGTGCTGACTATCAGTGATGCCGACTATCCCCAACGCCTCTGCGAGTGTCCTGATGCTCCACTGCTTCTCTACTACAAAGGTAGTGCCGACCTCAACCAAGGGCATGTGATAAACATCGTGGGAACACGCCATTGCACCACCTACGGACAGGATATCGTCCGACGACTCATTATTGACCTCCGCACACTGTGTCCTCAGGTGTTGATTGTCAGTGGACTGGCGTACGGCATAGATATCTGCGCCCATCGTAATGCCCTTGAACAGGGATTCGAGACTGTCGCTGTGCTGGCTCACGGCCTGGACCAAATATACCCGCCTCACCACCGTAAAGATGCCGTAAGGATGCTGTCGCAGGGAGGACTGCTGACGGAGTATATGAGTCAGACGGAGGCCCTACCCAACAATTTTCGCCAGCGCAATCGCATTGTGGCAGGCATGTCGGATGCCACCATCCTCGTCGAAAGTGCCATTAAGGGCGGGGGCCTTATCACTTGCCGCATTGCGCAAGAATATGGTCGCGAGGTCTTTGCATTCCCCGGTGCTGTAGGAATGTCATTCAGCGAGGGTTGCAACAAAATGATTCGCAACAATACGGCGGCCCTCATCACATCGGCAGAGGACCTGCTGGAGAGTTTAGGTTGGCAGACGATGCAGCAAAAACCGGAGGCTGTGGAGCGTCAGCTATTTCCTGACCTCACACCTGAAGAGCAACAGGTCGTCGGACTGCTCCAGCAAACAAACGACTTGCAACTGAATATCATCAGCGTCAAGAGCAACATCCCCATCGGACAACTTACGGCCCTGCTCTTCTCGCTGGAGATGAAGGGAATCGTAAAGCCACTGGCAGGAGGAACATACCACTTGATGAGTTGAAAGTTGATAGTTAAAAGTTAAGAGAAGTGAAGATTGGAAATATAGAATTAGGTGAACGTCCCGTTTTCTTGGCCCCAATGGAAGACGTGACGGATATCGGATTCCGCATGCTATGCAAACGCTTCGGTGCCGCAATGGTTTATACAGAATTTGTCAGTGCTGAGGCACTCGTACGCGACGTGAAATCTACGGTGAAGAAACTCACCATCAGTGACGAGGAACGACCCGTGGGTATTCAGATTTACGGTCGTGACGTCGACGCGATGGTAGAAGCCGCAAAGATTGTGGAACAGGCTGGTCCGGACCTCATCGACCTGAACTTCGGTTGTCCTGTCAAAAAGGTTGCTGGCAAGGGCGCTGGAGCAGGTATGCTACAAAACATCCCCAAGATGCTGGAGATTACGCAAAAGGTAGTACAGGCCGTAAAACTACCTGTCACCGTGAAGACCCGCTTGGGATGGAACCACGAACAACTCATCATCACCACATTGGCCGAACAGTTACAGGACTGCGGTATTCAGGCACTGACCATTCATGGTCGCACCCGCAGTCAGATGTACACAGGCAATGCCGATTGGACCCTCATCGGTGAAGTAAAGCGCAATCCCCGCATCCATATCCCCATCATTGGCAATGGCGACATTAAGTCGTTGGACGAGGCAGACAAAGCTTTCGACACTTATGGCGTCGATGCTGTGATGATTGGTCGTGCCACCTTCGGATGCCCTTGGATATTCAGTCGTCAGGAACTCACGCTCAGCGAAAAGATTGACGTCCTGAAAGAACAGCTGCGCATCAACATCGAACGCTGCGACACGGAGGAGATGCGCTCCAAAGGGAAGTCCGCCGAACTCTGCGGCATTTTGCATACCCGCCGCCATCTGGCTGCATCACCCATCTTCAAAGGCATTCCCAATTTCCGCGAGACCCGTATCGCCATGCTTCGCGCAGAAAAAACGGATGACCTCTTGGCCATCCTTGATGCGTGCAGACAACGGTTAGGATAAAGATACCATTCAACCGAATCGTACCACTTCATCGCATAGGTCCGCTACGACGGAACGATGCGTGATGAGCAGGACGGTGGTGGAAGGGAATGTTTCAAACAGTCGGGAGAACAGTTTCTGCTCCGTCGCTTCGTCGAGCGAACTACTGATTTCGTCAAGCAGGAGAATGCTGCCATTACGCAGCAAACCGCGGGCAATGGCGATACGTTGTGCCTGACCCTCGCTGAGACCGCCACCACGTTCACCAAGCTCGGTATTGATACCTTCCGACAAGTCGAAGACGAAATCGGCACAAGCCACGTGCAGCACCTTACGCAATTCGTCGTCAGTTGCATCGGGTTTCGCCAATTGCAGATTATAACGGATGGTACCACTCATCAGTGTGTTACCCTGCGGCACGAAACAACAATCACCGCCCACCGTAACCTTACCCTCCGTGGGTTGAATAAGACCGAGAATCAGGCGGAACACCGTAGTCTTGCCAATACCCGTCTCACCCATGATGGCCGTCTTCGTGCCAGGCTTAAACTCATGGGTGAAATGGTTCAGTATTTCGCGGTCACCCTTGGCATAGCGGAAACTTACGTCCTCAAAGCGAATACCGCCATCAGACATCTTCCCTCTTCCATCTTCCCTCTTCCTTCTTCCATCAGACTTCTCCAACTCCTCCAGGCGGTCGATACTGGCCGTAGCATGAATAATGCCAGGCACCATGTTCAGCAATTGGAGAATAGGATGCTGAATCATGCCTACGAGTTGCAGGAACGAAGTCATCACGCCAAACGTAATAGTGCCATTGCGCAGACCGATGCCACCCCAGACAAACGCCAGCAAATAACCCAGTCCGAAGGCACAACCCATAATGAGTCGTGTGACAACCGTGAACCGTAAGCGACGGATGACATTGCCCTTCAATCGCTGCTGCATGGTGTCGAGGCGGTTGGTCACCCACTCTTCACTACCCAAGGAACGCAGCACGGCATTATGTTCCATCCCCTCCTGCACCTGCATTTGGATACGGCTCTCGTCCTTACGGATGTCGAGTGTCATCTGGCGCAACCGACGGGCAATAAGCTTGCCAAAGACGATAGCCATCGGCGTCAGCAACAACAAGGCCCAAGCCAGACGGGTGTCAAACCATTGCATGAGCAGGAATGCACCGCTGAGCTGTATCATGGTAATCAGCATCTGGGGAATGGTGTCAGTACTGACGCCACTCACCTGATCGATATCCTTCGCCAGTCGTGAGGTGATATCGCCTGAGTGCAGCTCGTCGCCGTCGAAGAGCTGGCGACGGAACAGGCTACTGAAGATACGCAGTCGGAGAGCATTCGTCTGACGGACGCCTGCCGTAGTGGTCAACCAGAAACCAACCTGTCGAAGCACGACACCACCCACAACGGTCAGCACGAGCCAAAGAACCATACGGAGCACATCGTCAAACGACCCCGTACGGATGGTCTCGTCAATAAACCGCTTGCTGAGCAATATCATCAGCAGTCCCAGTGCGACCTGCACGATGCCAATCACAATACGGACCGCAGAATTCCAGCGGATGCCACGAGAGTTTGTCCACAACCAGACTACGTACTTCATGCTTTTACGACCACAGATTACGCAGATTGAACGCTTTACTCAACGACTTTGACTTCCTGCCATTGGGCAAGGATACCTTCGACGTCCTTGCGGGCTGCTGCCGGCTCGACGTCATATTCCTCGCAGAGCTTCTCCGTTAGCGACTCTGCCGTGAAGTCTTCCTGCTCCACAGCCTGTTTCCACAACCATGCTGCCGTCTCGTTCAGGGCCAGCAGCTTGCCGAAATTCACAGCACCAAGGCCTTCGCCTACTATCACATGTTCGCCACACACTTCGCGCAGCACAAATCCTTTCTTGATTTTCATAATCGTCTGTATATTGCTAAAATGTATCTTCTAATGGGACGCAGGTGCCACCAGGCCTTCATAGCTTTCTGGCGCCACTTATTATATATATCGTGCGTCTGACCCTTGGCATCAACCACGTGGGTCACCAGCGCCTTGACATCGTCCGTCGTACAATGTTCCACGCCAACAATGTTACCATCACCCATCAGCGTCACATGCTCACCGTCGATGCGAATGATGCGATGGACCACATAGCGGCAGCCTTCCACCCAGGCCAACACGATGTCGCCTACCTGGACATGAAGGGGCTTCGTCAGGATGACGCTCTCCTTGCCTCCGATAATAAACGGCAGCATGCTCTGTCCGTTAACGGGCAGCGTCACGCTCACACCGTCATTCACCAGTCGGATGGCTTCTTCCAATATCCGCTCGTCAGTAATCATCATTGTTCTTTACTAATTTCCGTGCAACACAACACCGCTGCTGCCTCGTCGGGCAGACACTCCAGATACCACATCGGCACCGAAGATGCCAGCGCGTTCTCCGTCTGGTGCAGTCCGTCGGCAATGCGTTCGTCCCAGCGCTTGCCACTGATGCTCGACACCAACGACGCATAGGCATGAATACCCGTCAGACGGCGTATCTTATTATAGGGGGCCTGGTGCAACAGCACGATACCACCCAACGGATAGCTCACATTGCGATAGCAGGGCGTCTTGCCGCTCCACGGCGAGCCGTATACGCGGGCAACGGTTTTCCCGTCGCCATCCTCATCAACTCGCACCACAGGATTATCGTCGTTCGCCAGTTCCGTACCGCCGATATACTTCAACCACAAACCGGCATGCGTGCTCTTGCCCGTGCCGCTCGGCCCAAGAAACATATAGCCCTTACCCTGATAGCTGACAATGGCAGCATGGAACAACACCGTTGACAGCCCTGCTGTCGCCAGCGCAAACAACACCATCAGCGCATTGTCGATGCCCATCTTCGTATGTCGTCCCGTCGGGATGAGTCGTCCCTCGCGATAGTCGGCACTACACACCAGCCATCCTGCCGTCTCGTTCCACCAGCGGAATTCAAATACGGGCCGCCCGTCGGCAGTCTTACCACAGATAATGTCCTGTCCCTCGTCTTCCTGTCGCAGTTCTTCTTTAAAGAGTGGCACCTCGCCGCCCTCCACATTCAAAGAAAACAAAGCGTCAGTTCCCTGAACGGCAAACGGCGCATAGTTCTTCATCAGCGCAAAGACCTCGGCCTCGCCACTGACACAGAACACGTGCCCTGCCACCTTATAATATCTTGTCATCAAGTCTAATATTTTTCGTTAGTGCCCGCGAAGGTACGAAAAAATGAACGAAATACAAAACGAAAGTTCACTTTTCTTTTCTTTTTCGCGCGAAAAGGCACCAAAAAAGCGCTGTGACCACCATTGTGGCATCACAGCGCTTTCGTTTTTATCAACTATTGCTTCTATTTAGAAAGCAAACAGCTCGTTTAATGGATTGAGTTCGTCTTCCAAAGAAGGAGCGAGGACATCATCACTTCCAACTGTCGTATCATCTACAACAGGCAATGAGCCTGTCAGCAGCGTGGTACCCTTAATTTCAACAACATCCATTGTTGGCTTCATATATTCTTTCTTCATAACTTATGTTCTCCTATTATTTACTTAATAACTTTCTTACCATTCACGATGTACAGACCCTTTGTGGGCTGAGCAACACGCTGACCAGCGAGGTTGTAGAATTCACCGTCAGCCTGGCCCTTCACGTTCAGCTCACTGATAGAAGTTGTTTCACCGCCATCAAATCCGAGGAAGTCAGGAGCATTAGAAACGAGCTTCAAATAAGCCTTACCAGCAGGAACCTTCTGACCATCAGCAAGCTTGTAGAAGCCTACCTTGTTGTCCTTCTTAGCTAACACATAGATAGTGCCATCACCTACAACAGTACCGTCAGATACCTGCAGGTCGTTGTCAGCGATAGCGGCAGCACTTGCGATAACATTGAATGAATATCCACCAGCTCCCTCAATGAGGACAGCATTATTGGCAGGAACTTCTGTCACAGGAACCAACTCAACATAAGTACCTTTAAAGATGGCAGCATAACCCTTTGCTTCGCCCAGAGAAACATTCTTATTTTTATTCCAGAATGATGCCCAGCCTGAAGAACTTACTGTAAAGGTAACTGCTTCACCTTCAATCACAGGCTCTTTCAGAACGATATTCTTGATATAATACTTTGTATTAGAATTCAAGTGCATGTTGAAAGCAATAGACTGCCAACCATTCATGTCACCTGCAATGTTCACTTCCTTTGCGAAGTGTTCCCAATCGGTTTTGAAGCTCACATCACCAATGCAATACCAAGTAATATAGCTACCAGGCGTTGCTCCATGTGTCTGTGTGCCTACAGATCCTGCAGCATCAGCCATATAGTCAAACTCAACATAGAACTTCTGTCCTGCGGGAAGAGCATACTCACCAGCAATCCAGAACTGTGCAGCCCAAGCATCACCTGAGCCAGCTTCATCAGTAACTGTATAAACACCATCTGCATCAGGTGACACGGCGGAACCATTACTCTCACCATAGTTCTTTACATATATGGTGGGAGTAACTACTTCCAAATCACCATAGGTTGTAACTTCTTTAGGATCTGCAACATATACTGCCAGCGACTTCCACTCAATTGTTGCATCAGTATTAGGCTGTGCTACGAGGTTACAAGAAGTGCCACCGATATTGCTATACTCCCACACTACCTCTACGAAATCATTGCTTTTGGGGACGGTAACATTAGTACCTGTTTTCTCGCCATCTCCCCAACCCCAACCCATGTTGACGTTGAAGGTTACGTTTGCCGAAGCCTTTGCCTGTGCTATCACTTTATAACTACCGCCAACGATTGTGGGGATGCCGTCAGCAATGAAATACTGGTGCCAGCCACCACCACCATCGGTCATAATACCATTAACCCACTCTGGTGTAAAGCCCATTACGTAGAAAGGAAATTTGTCATAAGTAGAGTAGTCAATCTCATAAACCTTTTCTGCTTTTACTCCCTGCACACCAATCATTGTCAGTGCAAGAGCAAACAATAATTTTGTAAATTTTCTCATAATTTAATTAGTTAGTTATTAATATTAAAAATAAAACGAATTGTCTGGTTAGCAAACGTCCTTGGGTGGGTGGCTTTGCAGCATTGTCCGCAGACATAAAACTAAAAACGGCACAAAGGTAGAAAAAAAAAATCACAACACCAAACTTTTTCTAAATGAATTTCCTTAGTTTTTCTCCTGATTTTAAATTTTACAAAGATTTCCGATAACTATCAACCTCTCAGAAAAAAGCGCTGTGACCACCAATGTGGCATCACAGCGCTTTCGTTTTTATCAGCTATGCTTCTCTTAGAAAGCAAAAGGATTGAGCTAATCTTCTTCCTCGTCACCTTCCCATGAAGGAGCTAGCATCTCATTGCCTGTAATCGTCGTATCACTTGTAGGCAATGATGTTGTCAGTAGCGTGGTTCCCTTAATTTCAACAACATCCATTGTTGGCTTCATATATTCTTTCTTCATAACTTATGTCTCCTTATAATTATTATACAATGTACTTGAGCTTCGCTTACTTAATCACGACCTTCTTACCATTCACGATGTACAGACCCTTTGTGGGCTGGGCAACACGCTGACCAGCGAGGTTGTAGAATTCACCGTCAGTCTGGCCCTTCACATTCAACTCACTGATAGAAGTTGTGTCGTCGCCATCAAATCCAAGGAAGTCAGGAGCAGAAGCAGCAGGAATCCGGAGGTAAATTTGCCATGCGGGAACTTCAGATGTGGTAGCAACCTTATAGAAACCAACTACACCATTCTTTTTAGCCAAACCATAATATGTACCGTCAGCAGCAATTGGAGTTCCACCATTGACCTGCAAACCATTCTCGTCGCCGGGGAATCCTTCAACACTTGCAGGAATTTCCGCCTGATAATTTCCCCTTGAAGCCTCAATAAGAACAGGCTCCCAAGCAGGAACTGCTGTAACCTCAGTCAATTTTACATAATTACCTTCAGAAACGTATTTCGCAACATAAGCCTTCACATTTGAATCAGTAATCTCCATGTGTGAACCTGTACGGAAAGTCCTCCAACCAGCTTCGCCAACGCTAATGAGTACACCAGGATCCCTGATTGCGCCAAGTTCATTTTCAACCTGCTCCATTGTATTGTTAACAGCTAACCAACCTGTAGTCCCCTTTGTCTCAAAGTCACCATTGGCAATCAGATTCACATCAGTATCCTTCTCCTTCAAAGAAACATTGTCGATGTACACATCGCCACCACATTCACCCAAGTCAATTTGAAGTTTGTTATAAGCGGCATTAGCTTTAAATTCAATCCGATATCTGGTAAATTCATTTGCCCATAAGCCCTTGGTATCAAGATACTGCGAATTGGCACCATTAACACTAGGCACAAGACGAGTCGCACCACCATTAACAGCATTGAAAATAGCTTCAAAGACATAAGTCTTACCGGTGGTCAAAGGAGTAGTCAATGTATAGTTGGCTTGATAATCCCAAGGACTACCTAGATGTGCCGCACCATTAGTGAAGAGTAACATGTGATTTTTGCTAGTGTCGAATTTCTCTTTCAAAGTATAGAAACTGAAATATGTAGGATCGGCATTTAAAGCAGGACCGGCATTCATTAAATACTTATTAGTTCCTTTATTCTTTATAGAAAACTTTCCACCAGCTTCTTCCGTAATTACCCATACAGCACCATTTAAACAATCTTGGCCATTCTGACCATTTAAACCCATTATGAAAACGCAGTTGTTTCCGCCTTCTGGCGTAGTATTAAGATAGCCACCACCCCATATAGAATAATCAGTACCATCTGCTTTTACAGACTGAAGATAATAGCAGCCATCAACGCCTACACCTTCAGCAGCAACCAAACGGAATTGAATAGCTGTATTAGTCTCTAAGAATGCTGTTGCATATTCATCAAATCCAACATTCTGATCCGTACTACCATAGAATGCCTTGCTTAGACTCTCATCAATAATTGCAAAATTTTTACCACTCAAACTCGCAATCGTGGTAAGTTTCTGATCCAGTTCATACTGCTTAACAGCTGCTTTTGCCCCCCCCACTCCGACAACGGTCAGTGCAAGAGCAAACAATAATTTTGTAAATTTTCTCATAATTAAGTTTAGTTTGTTAATAATAAAATGAATTGTCTGGTTAGTAAACGTCCTTGGGCGGAGATGGCTTTGCAGCGCCGCACGCGAACATAAAACTTAAGAACGCCGCAAAGGTAGGTAAAAGCACTTACAACACCAAATATTTCCATTTCTTTTTTCTTTCCCTATTTCCCAAATGATACATTTAACAAACTATTTGCTACACTCCGACAACAATCCCCCTTCCCAAAAACCAAAAACACAACCGTCCACCTCAAAAAAAGCCGCAAATGTCACCCCTCATCATACAGATCTCCAATCCATGTAGTTTAGATCCTATGCGGCTTTGCCAATATACAGATTTTCAATAGGGAAAATCATATCCCAGTCTTCGCCCCAAACGACATTGCCGTCATCCACTACGAACGTACGGAACAATTTGGGGTCGAGATACTTGTTGTATTGAGGATGCGGGTGCTTGCGAATGAACTCGCCAATATCAACAACACTCTTATGCCCATCATTGAAGGTCAATCTAACGCAAAGATTGCCAGCATCTTCTGCCGTTACAATAAAAATATGCTCCATCTTACATCTTTACTTTAATAATAGAAGATGAATCCAAAATATTCAAATATCTTTGGCATACTGTTATTTTTTTTGCAAATATACGGTTTTCCCCTGAATAAACAAACTTTTTGAGCAATTTTTCAAAGAAAAGCAGGAAAAAAGCAACTCACTACCGTGTTTTTTTTGTAACTTTGCACCAGAATTCCCATTATCTTATGATGTAGGCTCCATGCAGTCGCAACGTACTCTCTCCATCGTTGATCAGACCTCCCTCTACCGAAATTCTACCGAAACTCAGTCGGAGCAACCTCGGAGGAATCCTAGAGCAACCACAGAGAAGTCCCCAGAGAAATCTCGGAGAAATTTCAGAGCGAAATTCTACCCCCGACAAACGAGGAGAGAGAGCCGAGGAAACAGGGATTTTGTAGGGATGTAGCAGGGAGCGAGTGCCTAGGTAAACGGATTCGGCCTCTCGCCCGTATTAATTCGGGCGGGAGGCCGTATTATTGCGAGCGGCAGGCCGTATTCTTGCGGGCGGGCGCCCGCGACCGATTTTCTAAGTGTCCTAACGAGTCTGGGCTTTATGTTAGTACCAATTCATCAGCTGGCGGAGGAAGACGGTGAGTTCGGCAGCCATCTTCTCGTCCTGATAGATGTTGGGGTGCCAGTCGTTGCCGTAGAAGGCATTGTTGTCGATGGGAGGCATATCGAAACGATAGACCTGCTTATCGCCAGACTTTTGGGCCTCAGCAGTCACGTCGTCCAACAACTGGCGCTGAAGTGCCAGTTCCTTATTATATAACATGGTACCCGTGAGGAACACAATCTTTGACTCGGGATTGTGCTGGCGTACCATCTTCAACAACTTATGGTAGTTTTGCTTCAATAGTTTCTCGTCGTAATTGGGCGTCGAGAGGTCATTGGTTCCCAGATTGATGCAGACCACGTCAGGCTGGTAGCGACTGAAGTCCCACTTTTCACGCAGGAACGTCGGCTGTTTGCGGAGGTCAGGATTCCAGGCATAACCCGTGTACTCGTATTGTGCAGGCATATTCGACTCCGGATTACCCGTCTTGGGTCCGTTGTAGTTGCGATAAGCTCCGATACCACTGCGTGCGACTACCCAGTGCTGGGCCTCCAGGTTGCGGGCGGCAATCGAGGCGTAGGAATAGTAGTGGTTCTCTGTTGCATAGTCAAAACCCTCTTCCTTTTTGAGACCCTCGTTACCATAGCCGCAGGTGATGGAATTGCCGATGAATTCGATCTTTCTTGATGGAAGGGCGGGCGGAGGCACGAGCTGGCGCCCCTTGTCGAGCACAAAGCCCCAGAACTCCGGGAAGAACTCATAACCCTCAATGGCGTACATCAGCCGGACCAAGTGACGACCGTCTGGCAATGCTGTTGCCAGCGTAACCACCGAGTCACGCTCTCCTCGGAAGGCGACCTTGAAAGGCTCGGCATTGTCAATCTGTGCCATGAAATAGCCGCTACGGGGTTTGGCAATCATGCGGAGCGACGTACCTTCGAAGGCCGCAATAATCTGTACGCCAGGGAAATTCCATGCCGGACGTTCAGGATTGGCAAAACTGATGCGACCCGTATATTGAATGCACGGATCGGTGGGTTTAATGACGGTTCCTTTCAACGGAACGGTAACGATAGCGGAGGCTACACAAGCAGTCAAGGCGACCAAAAGGGTAAAGAATGTACGTTTCATAAATAGGTTTTTACTAATTTGTTTGCAAAATTACAAAAAAAATGCGTAACTTTGCGCACAAAAGCAAGAAAAAAGATGATGGACGAAGATTTTGACATCCGCCAGGAGCAAATGAGCTCCAACGAAAAGGAGTTTGAAAACGCCCTTCGACCGCTGTCGTTCAACGACTTCAGCGGTCAGCAGCAGGTGGTGGAGAACCTGGAGGTGTTTGTCGAAGCAGCGAAATATCGTGGCGAGCCCCTTGACCACGTGTTGCTGCACGGTCCCCCAGGACTGGGTAAGACGACACTCTCCAATATCATCGCCAACGAGCTGGGCGTGGGATTCAAGATTACCAGTGGTCCTGTGCTCGACAAACCTGGCGACCTAGCAGGTATTCTTACTTCGCTGGAGAAGAATGACGTGCTGTTTATCGACGAGATTCACCGCTTGTCGCCTGTCGTCGAAGAGTACCTCTATTCGGCTATGGAGGACTATCGCATCGACATCATGATTGACAAAGGCCCGTCAGCACGCAGCATACAGATTGACCTCAACCCGTTTACGCTGGTGGGTGCTACCACACGTAGCGGTCTGCTGACGGCTCCCCTCCGTGCCCGTTTCGGCATCAATATGCATTTGCAGTATTACGACCCTGCAACGCTGCAGCGAATCATCGAACGCTCGGCATCTATCCTGCGCGTACCTATTACTACCGATGCCTCCGACGAAATTGCCCGTCGTTCGCGTGGCACGCCTCGTATTGCCAATGCCCTGTTGCGACGCGTCCGCGACTTCGCCCAAGTGAAGGGTACGGGAAAGATTGACTCCAATATCACCAAGATTGCCTTGAAGGCGCTGAATATCGACCAGTACGGACTGGACGAGATAGACAACCGCATCCTGCTGACCATCATCGACAAGTTCCGCGGTGGACCAGTGGGTATTACCACCATTGCCACAGCCATTGGTGAGGATGCCGGCACCGTAGAGGAAGTTTACGAACCCTTCCTCATCATGGAAGGTTTCATCAAGCGTACCCCTCGCGGTCGTATGGTGACAGAATTGGCATACAAGCATTTCGGACGCAACCCCTATTCGGGCAACATCATGGAACCGAACCTATTCGAATAATTGAGAATTGAGAATTGAAAATTGATAATTATGAGGACAGGAATATTCGTTGGGAGTTTCAATCCGTTTACTGTGGGTCACGATTCGGTCGTGACCAGAGCCCTCCCGCTGTTCGACCGCTTGGTGATTGGCGTCGTGGGCGATCAGGTACACAAACCCGATATGCCATCGGCCGAAGAGCGCATCAAGGCCATTGCCGAGCTCTATAAAGATGAGCCGACCATAGAAGTAAAGCCCTACTACGGCTTGGCTGTTGACTTTGCAAAGGCAGAAAATGCCCATTTCATCGTAAAAGGCGTCCGCTCCGTCAAGGACTTCGAGTACGAACGCGAGCAGGCTGACATCAATCGCGAACTCAGTGGCGTAGAGACTATCCTACTCTATTCAGAACCGCAATATTCGTCCATTTCATCGAGCATGGTGCGCGAATTACAGCATTTTGGTGTGGATGTCACGCCATTCATTCCGAAGCGAAAAGACAAACAATACGACGTCATAACGGTATAACGTAATACGATTTCCTATGATTACCTATTCTTCAGAAAACGTCAAGTTCCCCAACATCAAGCGTCGCGAAACAACCGCTTGGATTCGTCGTGTGGCTGCAACATACGGCAAGAAAGTTGGCGAAGTGGGCTATCTCTTTTGTGATGATGAGCATATCCTCTCCGTCAACCGCGAATATCTGGGGCACGATTACTATACCGACATCATCACCTTCGACTATGACGAAGGTAATGTGGTGAATGGTGATTTGGTAATTTCGTTGGATACCATCCGTTCGAATGCGGAACTATTTAAAAAGGATTACGACGAGGAGCTTCATCGAGTAATCATTCACGGCATCCTGCACCTTTGTGGATTGAACGACAAAGGACCCGGTGAGCGCGAAAAAATGGAGGCAGCCGAAAATGCAGCCTTAGCATTGCGCTGATACTTCCATATTACTCCTGCGCTAAAAAATCCTTGATTTCATCGAGATTATTAGCTACCTCAATGTATGTGCGCCAAGGTCTGCGCGTCAAACCTTTGACCTGCAAGTCGTCGAGCATAGCAATCAGTTTGTCCCAAAAACCCTTCATGTTATAAAGGATGACGCGCTTCTGATGATAGCCGATGGTGGCAGAAGCTGCAATGGTGAAAACTTCGTCGAGCGTTCCGATACCACCAGGCAACGCAATAAAGACGTCGCTTTGGTCTGCCATCAGTTGTTTGCGGTCACTGAGGTTGTCGCACAAGATATCAACATCCACATATTTGGAGACGCGACCTCCCTTCTCTACAATCTGTGGGATGACACCGATATTCATTCCTCCAGCTTCATGCGATGCCTTCGCCACACATTCCATCAATCCACAGTTCACACCGCCATAAACAATCGTATGGCCTTGCTGTGCAGCCCATTGTCCCAATTCCTCCGTCAATACGAAGAAGTCTGGGTCAATCTGGTCGTTGGCAGAACAAAAGATACAAATCTTCATTGCTTTGTTAATTTTGGGCGGTTTCAACGGGAATAATCTTAAAGAGTTTGTCGCTGGGACGCACCTTTTCCGGCACCTTGATGCTGACTCGTGTACCCTGCTGGGCAGTCTGGACCGCCTGTACGTCGTCGTGAATCTCATCGACTGTGACATAGAGTGCCCCCGTTGTCGGACCAGTGATAAGCATCTTGTCACCAACACTGAAGGTATCGGCCTCAACGGTAAACTCAGCAACGCCTAAACGAGAGAAGTATTTGACGCCTTTTCCTATATATTGCTTGCGCTCTGTCGCGTTGGAACCGTAGTTTTTGTTCCATTCGCCTAACAATTGGCCCTGATAGTAACCATCCCAGAAACCACGATTGAAGACCGTTGCCAGTCGCTCGTCCCAAGCATCCTTCTTCTCTTCCGTAAAGGTTCCGTCAAGCACACTCTGGATAGCTTCCTTGTAACACTGCACAACAGTAAGCACATATTCAGGTCCTCGGGCTCGTCCTTCAATCTTAAATACCCTGACGCCAGCACGCATCATTTTATCGATGAAACGGATGGTTTTCAGGTCTTTGGGCGACATGATATACTTGTTGTCTATCTCCAGTTCCGTTCCTGTTTCGCGGTCTGTGACGATATACGAACGGCGACAAATCTGCATACAGGCACCACGATTGGCCGAGCGTCCCGTATTGTCGAGACTCATGTAGCACTTGCCGCTGATGGCCATGCAAAGAGCCCCGTGACAGAACATCTCGATGCGCACCAACTCGCCTGAAGGACCGCAAATGTGCTGTTCTTCTATCTGACGATAGATGTCTGCCACCTGTTCAAGTTTCAGTTCTCGTGCCAGCACCACCACATCGGCAAACTGGGCATAGAACTTCAGTGCCTCGATATTGGAGATGTTCAGTTGCGTGGACAAATGCACCTCCATACCCTGCTGTCGGCAATAGGTCATCACGGCGATGTCGCAGGCAATCACTGCCGTGATCTTCGCCTCCACAGCGGCATCCACAATCTGGTGCATCAACTCGATATCCTCACCATAGATGATGGTATTCACCGTCAGGTATGACTTCACTCCGTGCTCCTTACACGTTGCAGCAATCTCACGCAGGTCGTCAATGGTAAAGTGGTTGGCAGAGTGTGAACGCATGTTCAACTGCTCCACGCCAAAATAGACGCTACCAGCACCGGCCTTCAGTGCGGCAATCAGCGAATCGCGACTGCCCACAGGCGCCATAATTTCAAAATCTGTTAACTTTTCATTCATTTCGGGGACAAAATTACGAAATATTTCTCAATTATTTCGTATCTTTGCGCCAGAAAACGAATGATGATAGTCAAAAAGGATATGAAGAAGGGCTTATTGGGGCTTTTTATGATGTTGGCTTTCTTGCTGATAGCTGCCTGCGGTCGCAAGCAGCAGCACCAGTTTACCCATGACGTGCTGTTGCCTATGACGCCAGTCAAAGACCAGGGCAAGACGGAACTCTGCTGGGCCTATGCGATGCTGGCTACCATCGAGACAGAACACATCCTCAGAGGCGACTCCATTAATCTTTCGGCAGTGTACATCGGACGCAAACTGAAACATTACCAAGAGTCCTTTGCCAACGCACCTTCTTCCCAGCGCGCAATGGGTCAGACGTTGCTCAACATGATTCAGCGCGAGGGCATTGTGGGTTACGACGTGTTGCCAGACGACGCTACCGACGACCTGCCTACACCCCAGTGGGTCTTTATGCTGGGGGCCCGATATACGCCTCAGGAGTTTGCCCATTCCGTCTGTGCTCCTGACGAATATCTCTCGCTGACCTGTCAGCCCGACTCCCCCTATTATAATAAGGTGGAAGTCGTTGCGCCTGATAATTGGGAACACAACCGTCTGCTGAATCTTCCGCTCGACACCCTTCGAGCCCATATTGACAAAGCCCTGAAACATCGCCATCCCGTGTGTTGGGAAAGCAAAGGACACGCAATGGCTATTGTGGGCTTGGCGCACGACGAGAACGGCAAGCCCTACTACGTGATGAAGAATTCGTGGGGAACGGATCGTCCCTACGACGGGCTGGTATATATGTCCGTCCGCAAGATGTGGAAGGATATGCTTGCCGTCTATCTGACGAAAGACGCTTTCGACGGCAAAAGAATGTATTACAAATAAACCATAACTCCGTATGAAGAAAACTATTTTATCTATCCTGGCACTGTTTGTGTGCTCCGTTTGTAGTTTACAGGCACAGACGTATCCTCCCAAGGATACCGATACTCCTCAGTTGGAATTCGCCTTGCAATTAAGGGTGACATTGGGCGAGACGTACAGCATCCAAAACACCCAGCACGGACGCCGCACGGTGATTCCCATTACTGGCGGAACCTTTGAAGGTCCGTTGCTGAAGGGTACCATCCTGAACGGAGGAGCCGACTATCAGCTGGCCAATGCTGACAACCGTACGGAACTGGAGGCCATCTACAGCATCAAGACGGATGACGACATCTATATCCACGTGCGCAATCGCGGCATCATCTATAATGGTAAGGATGCTGAAGGCAAGCCCTCGTTCTACTTCAAGGCTGCGCCCCAGTTCGAGGCACCCGCTGACAGCCGATACGGTTGGCTGAACAACAGCCTCTTCGTCTGTGCGCCCGAGTGGTCACAAGAGTTCAAAGGCATTGTACTCAATGTCTGGCGAGTAAAATAAATTTCCTATATTTTTGCACATCAATCATATGAAACGTCAGTTCTTTAGTTTGTTCCTCATCCTCATGGCGGCAACTGCTATGTGGGCCGCTCCTGCCCTGCGCGGAGCCTTTACCGTTACTCAAGCCGATGGCACATTGCTAACCGTTGAACAGTTTGGCGACGAGTTTTTTCATTGGACGGAGACAGCCGACGGCACATTGGTAGTCCCCACGCATCAGGGATATTTCGTGGCTGTCATTGATGACAAAGGTGAACTGACGGCTTCCGATGTATTGGCTCATGAGGCCCAGCTTCGTGGTAGCAAGGAGCAACAACTGGTCAATCAACAGACTACGCGTCGCACATTGTTTCACCAACAGGGGCAACAACGGGCACAGGCAGAACGGCGTGCGATGAGCATCTCCACTACGAACAAATATTTGCCGCATGCGGGCTCGCCTCGCGTACTGACCATCTTAGCCGCCTACCAAGACCTTGACTTCATCGTTAACGAGCCGAAGCAGGCCTTCGAACAATATCTGAATGGCGATGAAATCGTGGATTTAGGCAACAGCAACACCCTGCAACTGTGTAGCGTCAGACAGTATTTCAACAAGTGCAGTAACGGACTGTTCACTCCCCAATTTGATGTGGTCGGTCCCGTCAAACTGCCTCAAGATATGGCTTACTATGGGGGAACGACAGCTACTGGCAGCGACGACAAATTCTACCAGTTATGTAAGGACGCCTATCAGGCTGTAAAGGACTCTGTGGACGACTGGTCGCCCTACGACAACGACAACGACGGCAACGTGGAGCTAGTATGCATCATCTTTGCAGGTTACGGTCAGAATCAGGGTGGAGAAAATAATACCATCTGGGCCAAGGCCTCCAGACAAAACATAGCGATTGACAACGACATGAATATTTCGTTCTTCAACTGCTGTTCGGAGCTCTTCAACCCGGCCAAGTCCGAGACCTACGACTACTCGCAGTATATCAACGGCACAGGCACCTTTATCCACGAGATGTCGCATTGCATGGGACTGCCCGACCTCTATCAGACCAATGGCAACTATGCCAATAATCAGGGCATGGAGTCGTGGAGCATCATGGACTACGGACTGTACAACCGTAATGGTTTTGCGCCATCTCCCTATAATGCCTGGGAACGAGAAGTTATGGGCTGGAGCATCATGGAGCCTATCAGCGCTCCTACGCAAATCAACCTGCTGAAGCCGTGGGAGGATGGCGGAACGGCATACAAGATTGTCAACAGCAGCGACGATAACGAGTATATCGTCATGGAGAACATCCAGAAGCAAGGGCTTAACAAATATGCCAAAGGGCATGGGCTGTTGGTTTACCACGTGGCATATTCCTCGTCGGAAATAAATATGACAGACCGTCCGAACAATACGGTTGGCCATCCTGCCGTTGCCGTCGTACCTGCCAGCGGACTGCTCATCAACACGGGTCTGGCAGGAAGCAACAAGAAATATACCCGTGCACAATGGACGGCCAGTGTGGCCAGCTCCACTTTCCCTGGAGACAGCGCTGTGACCGAACTGACCCTTCAGCAGGAATTGTCCAACTACGTATTCTATAGCGGCGACCCTCTGAGCATCGAACTGCATAACATCACCGAGAGCGAAGGTGCTGTGTCCTTCGATTTCGTTGAAGCCCCCGTCTCAGGCATTTCAACGTTAAACGTGGAACGTGGAACGTTGAACGACAATAGCTATTACGACCTGCAAGGCCGCCGCATAGCCCTCGGCCAAAAGCCAAAAGCTAACAGCCAACAGCTAAAAGCCAACAGCCTATACATCCACCAAGGAAAAAAGATAGTCATTCATTGATTTTATATCATCTCGTAGCATTCCTGATTGTAGCCATCTGGGGCACGACGTTTGTGTTCACCAAGCTACTGCTGATGGCTGGACTGACGGCAGCCCAGATATTTGTGTTGCGTTTCATCATTGCCTACGTGATGCTTTTGGTCTATGCGCTGGCGAAAACAAACTTTCGGCTGTTCACCTCCACGTGGAAGGACGAGCTATTGATGGTGGGACTGGGTGTGACGGGCGGCTCGCTGTATTTCCTGACGGAGAACAGCGCCATGATCTATACAACTACCACGAATACATCACTGATTGTCTGCCTTTGTCCGCTCTTTGCGGCCTTGTTTGCTGCCATGTTCTTTCGTTCCCAACGCCTGCACGGCATTCAGATTGTGGGCTCGGTAATGGCTGCCATTGGTGTCGTCATTGTGGTGCTTAACGGCCATTTCGTGCTCCACCTGTCACCATTGGGCGACTCGTTGGCCTTTGCTGCCTGCCTCTGCTGGGCAGCATATTCCCTGTTGATGATACCAGCCATCAAGCGCTACGACATTTTGTTCATCACTCGCAAAATTTTCTTCTATGGGCTGCTCTCGATGATTCCCTACTTCCTTTTCCGACCTGAAGTGCCTTCGCTCAGTTTGCTCATGCGCTCCGACGTCCTGTGGAATCTGCTGTTTCTGGGGTGTGTCGCCTCCACGTTCTGTTACTTTATCTGGAACTGGGTCATCAAGAAATTGGGAGCAGTTACCGTCACCAACTACGTCTATTTCAACCCCGTCGTCACCGTCCTCTTCGCTTGGATGATTCTCAACGAACGCATCACCATCTATTTCCTCATCGGCACCCTACTCATCCTTACAGGCATGTATCTCTGCAATAAAAAAGGTGACTATGGCAAACGAAACTAGCAACACGACCCTGAAACGACAACTGAAAGTGCTCACCATCCCGGTATTCATCGAGATGGCGCTGGTGATGTTGCTGGGTGCCGTGGATACTGTGATGCTGAGCCGCTATAGCGACAATAGCGTGGCTGCCGTGGGACTGGACAATCAGCTCATCTCGCTGGTATTCCTCGTCTATCAGTTCTTTTCGATGGGTGCCGCCATTCTTTGTGCGCAGTATATCGGAGCGGGACTGAGAAAGCGGTTGGTGCAGGTCGTAGGCATGGCCCTCGTCGTCAACTTGCTGGTAGGCCTGACAGTCAGCGCCCTGCTCTTCTTCTATGCCGAGCATTTGTTGCTGCTCATGGGTCTGCGACCGGAACTGATGGGCGACGGACTGGTGTATCTAAGGCTGACAGGTGCCCTGTCGTTCTTCCAAGCCCTGGCGCTGACGTTTTCGGCCTCGCTGCGTAGTGCCGACAAGGTCATCTATCCGATGGTCGTAACAGGCATTGTCAACGTGCTGAACATTATTGGCAACTACGCCCTCATTTTCGGCCATTGGGGTTGTCCGCAACTAGGTGTCGAGGGAGCAGCCATTGCCACCGCCGCCAGTCGTGCCGTGGCCATGGTGTTGCTGGCCATCATCCACTTCCGCGTCCATATACCACGCTTCCCGTTGCATTACTTCCGCCCCATGCCTTGGCAAGAGTTGCGCAACCTGCTGTATATTGGCATTCCTGCCATGAGTGAGAACATCAGCTATTGTCTATCGCAGGTGGTCATCACCTACTTCATCAACCAGATCAGCAACGAGGCACTCGCCACCCGAGCCTACTGCCACAACATGATTATGTTCGTCTATCTCTTCTGCCTCAGCATCACGCAGGGCGGCGACATCCTTGTGGGTCACCTTGTAGGCCAACAGCGCCATCAGGCAGCCTTTATCTTAGGCAACTATTTCTACCGCTGGTCCATGATTATCACCCTAACCGGCTCGGCCCTCCTTGCCCTGACAGGTCGTAGCATCCTCACCGCATTCACTGACAACGAGGAGATCATCACCATGGGTATCTGGGTGTTGGTCGTAGACTGGTTCTTGGAAATCGGGCGCACATCGAACATCTTTGCCGGCAGCACTTTGCGTGCCACGGGTGACACCGTCTATCCCTTTGTTGTGGGCGTCATTTTCCAGTGGACCATTGCCGTCGGCCTAAGCTACGTCATTGGCATCCCACTAGGGTTTGGCCTTGTGGGCATGTGGGTAGGCTTTGCCCTGGACGAGAACGTCCGTGGGGTTATCCTTGTACGTCGCTGGCGCTCTGGGAAGTGGAGGACAAAGGGGTTTGTGAAAGGCCACAAGCCTTGAACTTTATGCAGAGCATGGTAAGGTCGTCACTCTGCTTGGCGTCGCCGACAAAGGTGTGGACAGCCTGATTCATGCGGTCTATCACGCTTTTCGAGGAAGTCTGGCCGTCTTGGATGGCACGATTTAGTTCATCGAAGATTCTATCCTTGCCAAACCCTTCGTTATCGGCGTTTGTCGCCTCGTTCAGTCCATCGGTATAGAGCAGGATGGTGGTTTCCGGAGCAATGACGGCCTCTTGCATCTTATAATTGATATCGTCAGATGCACCCACAGCCGGGTGGTGGATAATAGGCAGCACCTCGACAGTCTTATTGATAAGGTAGGGAAAAGTATGACCGGCATTGCAGTATTGTAACAGCCCAGACGTCAGGTCGAGAATGCCAACAAAAAAGGTGAAGAACATGAATTCCGGATTGTTCCGACACAGATTTTGGTTCAGTCGCGCAACAATGCTGTCTGGCTTGTCATCCTCCATGGCGAAAACGCGAAACATGTTTACATATACCATCATAAACAGGGCGGCAGGAGTCCCCTTTCCACTAACGTCTCCGATACAGAAATAGAGTTTATCCTCTTTTATGAAAAAATCATAAAAGTCACCTCCGACAATCATGGCAGGTTTTATGCTACCGTAGATGTCGGCATCATCGCGCTTTGGAAAATCCATGGGTATCATTGTCATCTGGATTTTCATGGCGGTTTCAAGATCTCTTTTGATAACAGCTTCCTTGGCAGTAACCTCTTGGAGTTGGTCGATGTACAGCGTGAGTGCCTGCTGCATATTTGCGAACGAGTCGCGAAGTTGCCTGATTTCGTTGTTACGCCAGATTTCGGGCAGTGGAGTCATGAAGTTTCCCTTCGCCATCTCGTCAGTTGTCCTAGTCAGCAGCCGCAGGGAGGCAGTTTCGCGGCGGATGGCACGATAGCTCATCTTGTAGATGACCAAGAGCCCCAAAATAATGATAGCGAGCGTGAGGTACGGCACCATCCTGAACGTTGAAAATACCATCACCAGTATTGCGACGATGCTGGTGGTTATGACGGTGATTGCAAGAATGCGCCGTGACAATGATCTGTAAAGGGGAATGTACTTCTCGCTTATAGCCATTTTTGTGTGCAAAGTTACTCATTTTATATTGAAAGCATAAATCTTGCCCTGCTTTTAATTAATATTTTATTTTTTTTATTTTTTTTGCAGTATCAAAAACAAGGAATGTTGGGAAATAGTAGTATCTTTGCAACGGAAATATTTCTGAAAACTCAAATTATAATCATGGTTGATATTAAGAATGAAAACGGTGTTTATATAGCATCTTTCAAAGGAAGGCTTGACGCACCAACGGCTCAGGAAATCCAAGAAGAGATTGAAGCGTTGTTGGTTCATGCAGACAAGGAAATCGTGCTTGACTGTGCGAAGCTTGAATACATCAGCAGCGCGGGACTACGTCTGTTTCTCCGTATTCGCAAGGAGGTCAGCGCCAAAGGTGGCAAGGTGTCTATTTGGAACCTCGCCCATGAAGTCAAAGATGTGTTTGTGCTGACAGGATTCGACGAGTTCTTCGATTTTCACAACAGCTAAACAATCGACTTTTTGATTCCTAAAACTGTATTTATTTAAGATAAGAGATGATGGAGAAAGGATCGACAAGCATCCTCAAACGGCTGGAAGAGGTGATGCGTGAGCAATGGGACTGCGACGCATTGACGGATTATGGTAGTGACATAACCTACAAATATAGTGGCGTTGCCAAACGAATATGCTATTTCCACTTGCTGTTCGAATCACTGGGCATCAAGCCCGGCGACAAGGTGGCAATCTGCGACAAGAACAGCAGCAACTGGGCCATCGCCATGCTTGCTGTGCTCACCTACCGCGCCGTAGCAGTACCTCTGCTGCCCGACTACAGTAAGGAGCAGTTGAAGATGCTGTGCGAGCATTGTGACGCCAAGTTTATGATTGCCTCCCACCGACTGGCAAACCTGTGGCCAGAAGGTCAGTGCCCCATGTATATGATTGACGTGATGGACTTGCTGGCCATGACGCCTTCTTCATTTACTGACGAGATAGAGGATAAAGCGTACGAGCTTTTCGCCAAGCGCTATCCCAAGGGTTATACCAAAGACCAGGTACATTATGAGGCTGAGAATCCTAATGACCTGATGATTTTGAGTTACACCAGTGGCTCGACAGGTAATCCGAAGGGCGTGATGCTGCCTTGGCGCTCGCTGCAATCGAACATGCAATTCGCTGCCGATGCCCTGCCTAACAGCAAGAACATGAACATGTTTTTGATTCTGCCCATGGCCCATATGTTCGGTTTCGCCTTCGACTTCCTTTATTGTATCACCTGCGGATCTCACCTGTATATTTTGACAAAGATACCTGCTCCGAAGGTTATCCTTGAAGCCTTTGCCGCCATCAGACCCGACTATTTCCTCTGTGTGCCCTTAGTGATGGAGAAAATCATCAATGCCAAGGTAAAGCCGGTACTGGACAAGCCCCTTATGAAAGTACTTTTCAGGGTGCCTGGCATACACAAGTTGATATGTCGACAGATTCGCAAGCAGCTGACGATAGCCCTGGGCGGCAATTTCTACGAGGTCATCATGGGTGGTGCCGCTCTGAGTAAGGAGGTTGAAAGGATTCTGCGCATGGTGGGATTCAGGTTTACCATTGGCTACGGCATGACCGAATGCGGCCCCATTATTACTTACTCCGACTGGAAGGAGCACCGTCTGGGTTCGTGTGGCAAGGCCGCTTTGAATATGGAGGTAAAGGTTGACAGTCCTGACCCCAAGAACACCCCTGGTGAGATTATCACCAAGGGTCCTAATATGATGGTGGGTTATTACAAGAACGAACAGGCTACTGCTGATACGATTGACGAGGACGGTTGGTTGCACACCGGTGACTTGGCGGTCATGGACAAAGATGGCTTCTTCTACATTCGCGGTCGAAAGAAAAACATGCTGCTGGGTGCTAACGGACAGAATATCTATCCCGAGGAAGCTGAAGACCAGGTGGTCAGCCATTCCGTCTTTGAAGAGTGTGTGGTAGTGCAGCGTGAGGGTAAACTGGTAGCGCTGGTTTATATATCGGATATGCTACTGCAAAAACTGGGAACGACGCGCGAAGAACTCGACTTGGAAGCCATTCGTCGCGACGTGAACCTGCATCTGCCCAGTTATTGCCAGCTCTCGAAACTGGAACAGCGAAACGAAGAATTCGAAAAAACGCCCAAGAAGAGCATTCGCCGCTTCTTGTATAAGTAATAAAGTACAGTCAATGACATTCACTCGCAATCCATATCTGATAACGAAGGCGATGAGGAACTTCCTGTGGGCAAGTATCCTTACGATGGCTTTGACACAGATCAACACCACAGTCGATGGCATCATCGTGAGTCATTTGGTAGCTCCTGACGCCCTTTCGGCCGTCAACTTATATATGCCCATCTCGTTGCTCATCACCTCGTTCGGCAACCTGTTCGGCGTCAGTGCCACCATCGTTGCTGCCAGGGCGCTGGGCGAGCGCGACAAGGATCGTGTAGAGCACCTGCTGTCCACCGCCGTGCTGTCTATTATCGTTGTCGGCGTATTGATTGCTGTGGCGGGCTTCTTGTTCCGCAATGGCATTTCCGATCTGATTTGTCATGAGGAGCGTTTGCGTCCCTACTTCATCAGTTACATGTCGGTGATGATGTCTTTCTCCGTCATCACCATGATGTCTGTCCTGTCCAACGAGTCGGTATCCATTGACGGACATCCCGAGCTGGTAACCAAATCCATCTCGTTGACAGCCGTGTGCAACGCTGTTCTGGACCTGGTTTTCGTAGGTGCACTCGATATGGGCATTGCCGGTTCGGCCTATGCTACCATCTGTGCCACCACCATCAACATCCTCTTCCTCAGCCGCCATCTTTACGGCAAGCGATGCTCATTCCGCATCCACCCCTTTGCCAAGGCCGACTGGAAGAGTCTGGGCGAGAATTCCATTCAGGGAACTCCGCTCATTACCAGTAATCTGATACTGACCGCGATGTTTCTGCTCATGAATAATATCATTCAGGACAAGCAGGGCGCCGACGGCATGTTCACTCTCTCGGTCTGCATCAACCTGTTGTCTATTGGCATGATGTTTTCAAGCGGTGTAGGTTCAGCAACGCTCACTATCGGAGGATTCCTGCGTGGGCAGCAAGACTTTGTCGGTCTGCGCATGCTCGTCTCCAAGGCCGTCAAATGGCTTTTTGTCAGCCTGATAGTGATCGCATGCGTCATATTTCTATTCCCAGGACTCATCAGTTCGCTATTTGGAGCCAACACACCGGAACTGACGCTTTATGCCGACCGCGTGCTACGCATCTTCGCCCCGATGCTGCCATTCATTCTGCTGACACTAATGCTGGCAAACGTTTACCAAATGTTAAGCTATATGACTCTGACAGTAGTTGTTGCCGTCATGTTCCCCGTCATTCTCATTCCTAGTTTGTTGATATGGCCGGAGATTGCCGGCAACGATGCCATATGGTATGCCTTCCCCACAACAGGTGTTTTGGTAATGGTTCTTACCTTCTTCATTACGGAAGTGTACAAGATGAGAAAGGGAAATGTCACCCACCTCACCTTAGTACCTATAGCCACCGAGGAAGAGGAGAGTGCTTTCAATATCTCTGTCCAGGCAAATGAAGAGAAAGTGTCACAGTCTTTAGGCAGCATTCACGAATATCTCTCTCATACCGGAGTCGACAAGAAACTATCCCACGACATCGCACTATGTATCGAGGAGCTGTTGCTGAACATCGTGCATCATGCCGGTCGCAATATGCAAAGTCACTATATTGACGTACATATCCATATGCACGAAGGAAAGATGCTTGCTTCCGTGAAGGACGACGGCCGTGCCTTCGACCCGATTCACTTCGATATTGAGAAGCGCCAGGCAGGGCTTAAATTATTAAACGGACTCTGTCCGGAATTAGACTATCAGTACATGTATGGTCAGAACATGACCTTTATGAGCTGGAACGAAAACGATAACGAAAACGAAAAATCAATATGAAAACTTATCCCTTATTACAATCGCAACTAGGTGTGTTTACAGAGTGGATGGCAGATCCGTCTATCACCCGATACAATCTTCCGGCAGTGGTCCGTTTCTCGAAGAAGGTCACCCCCGAGAAACTGGTCAAGGCCTTCGAGACAGTTATCGCCAAGCGCGACGTACTTCGTACCCGTTTTGTCTTTAACGACGAAGGATTACCCCAGCAGTACTCCGACCCGGACATGGTGATTCCCATCGAACGGAAATCCATGACGGACGAGGAATTGGACAGCTACCTCAAGAACGGCTTTATACGTCCTTACGACCTGCTGAGCGGCGAACCCCTCTGTCGTGTAGAGCTCGTTGAGACACCCCAAAACAACTATGTACTCTTTGAGATACACCATACCATTGCCGATGGTCTGACACTTGGCAATTGCATCACCCTCCGCGATTTCCCCACAGCGTACAAGGGTGAGACCCTGGAAGAAATCCCCTATGGCATGTATGAATACGCCGAGGACGAACAGGCTGCATTGCAAAGTGATGCTTATGAACGCTCGAAGCAGTACTATGCCGAGAAGTTTACCAATATGGAGTTTACCACCATTTCCTCGAGTGCTGCCAACCCGCTGGGCAACTCCATCCACGAGGATTCGTACTTGGACTATGAATCTGTCGACAAGTGGTGTCAGGAGAATGGAACGGCGCCAAACCTTCTTTTCATGGCTGCCTTCAGTTACGTCCTGTCGGAAGCCAGCCGTGAGGAACAGGTCGTCTATCGCACCATCAACCACGGCCGTATGGACAAGCGGCTGATGAATGCCTATGGTATGTTCGTGAAGTCGGCTCCTATACTGGCCAATGTGGACCGCAGCCAGCGTGTCATCGACTTCATCAAGGGTTTCCGTCGCGAACTGATGTCCATCGTCCGCTATGGCAACTATCCGTTCAACCATTTCTGCCGCGACATGAAGATGTCGGGTGGTGTGGAGTTCGGTTTCCAAGGCTATAACATACAGGAGTCTGTTGAGCTGGAAGGAGAAAAAGTCTATGCCCAGCAGCTTGACAGAGGAAAGTCTACCTCAGACCTGACCTGTATTATCTATCTGGTTGATGGACAATACGATATCCGCCTCAGCTCGAGCGATGCGCTCAACAGTCGTGAAAGTCTTACCCGTCTGTCAAGAGCCATCAAGGCCACCGTCGAGAATATGATGGCTCAGCCGGAGGGCCTGCTTTCCGGACTTAGCATGCTCAACGCTGAAGGTGCTGAGCAGGTGGCCTCTTTCCGCTATACTGCAAAAGCCGACGTTCCCTATCACTTGTTCCATGAGCCCATCGAACAGAATGCCGTCCGCTTCCCCGACCGCAACGCGCTCGTTGCGAAGGACCGCACGCTGACCTTCGCAGAGCTGAACACCGAAGCTAACCGTGTGGCCCATGCCCTCTTGCGCCGTGGTGTGAAGCGCGGCGACCGTATCGTCCTGCTGTTGCCAAGACGTTCCGCTGTCATCGTCAGTATGTTCGCTGTCACCAAGACGGGTGCAGCCTATATCCCCTGCGACCCTGCCTATCCCGCTGATCGCATCAATCTGATTATGAACGATTCTGAGGCGCAGTATGTCATCACGACCTCCGACCACGCCAACGACTATCCTGCCGAGAAGGTCATCCTGATTGACGACATCTACGGTGCGAAGAGTAATCCGCAGGCTGGCGACGAGCAGAACCCCCATGTGGCAGTAAGTCCCGACGACCTGGCCTATCTCATCTATACGTCAGGCTCGACAGGACGTCCCAAGGGTGTCATGCTGCGCCATGTGGGCATCACCAACTACCTCTACGACCACCCTGCCAACGTACATATCCACGGACTGACAGAACTGGGTGTCAAGGTATTCGTGAGCATCACTACATTGTCGTTTGACATGTCGCTCAAGGAGTTTGCCGGTTCGCTGTTCAACGGCATCACCTCCGTCCTGGCCGACGAGCAGGAAGTGCTCGACGCCGCACTGCTCTCCGACCTGATGGACCGCACCGGTGCAGAGGCCATCAACGGCACCTGCTCGCGCATACTCAGCTACATGGAACTGCCCGCCTTCTGCCAGTCGCTGTCACGCTGCAAGGCGGTATGGGCCGGTGGCGAGAAATACCCCATGCAGTTACTGACCTCGTTGCAGTCCATGGGTGTTCATATCTTCAATACCTACGGACCTACGGAGATCACCGTCTCGTCGAACATTGCCGACCTGACAAATGCCAGAAAGGTGACTGTCGGCCGTCCACTGCTCAACTACGAGGAATTCATCGTCGATGCCTGGGGCAACCAGTTGCCAGTAGGTTTTGTTGGCGAGCTGCTCATCGGAGGCCCTGGCGTGGCTCGGGGCTACAACAACCTGCCGGAGATGACGGCAGAGCGCTTCGTGGAATATCAGGGCATCAGGGTGTATCGCTCTGGCGACCTGGCACGTTGGGAGCCTGACGGCGACGTGGAAATCATTGGCCGTAACGACGGACAGGTGAAGCTTCGCGGATTCCGCATCGAGCTGGGCGAGGTGGAAAACCTCTCTGTCCGGTTCGAAGGCATCCGTCAGGTGGTGTGTGATGTCAAGGAGATTGGTACAACCCAGCATCTCTGTCTATACTATGTCTCTGAAAACGAGATTGACGAAGAGGCGCTGAAGCAGTTTATCTCTGCCTCACTGACAGAATACATGGTTCCGACGGTGTATATGCGTATCGATGCCATTCCGTTGACACCTAACGGCAAGACCAACCGCAAGGCACTTCCCAAACCTACCCTCAAGCTGGCAGAAGTCGTTGCTCCCGAAACAAAAATGGAGCAGGACATCTTTGACATCGTAGCAGAGTCGTTGCAGATGACAGACTTTGGTGTCACCAACGACCTGATTGCCCTGGGACTGTCGTCCCTGGCCTCCATGCGTCTGTCTGCCACCATTAAGAAACGCCTGGGCATCCAGATCCTGATGAAGGACATCATGCAACATCCGACGGTCAGGGAAATAGCATCGCTGGCAGAGAATGCCCAGGAGACCATCGTGCTGAAGCCTTACGATAAGCGTGAATGGTATCCATTGAATGAAAGTCAACGCGGTATGTATGTTGACTGGATGATGAATCCCGACGCCCTGCAGTATAACATTCCCATCCTGTTGCACTTCAGAGGTGTCGACGAGAATAAGGTGAAGGAGTCGCTGATCGCTGTGGCCGACGCTCATCCCTATATGAAAGCCCGTTTGGCCATCAAAGGTGATGATGTCGTTCAGTTGCGTAACGACGATGCCACTATTGAAGTCAATATCCATCAGCTGGACCGTATGCCCGACCGCACATGGTTCCAGAATCGAGTACGCCCCTTCGACTTGTTGAAAGAGCCACTTTATCGCTTCAACATCTATACCTATGCTGACCATGTATTCCTGCTGCTCGACCTGCATCACATCATCAGCGACGGTAGTAGTAACTATGTCATTGCCAAGGAAATGGAGAAGGCCTATCGTGGTGAGGTACTGACGCCAGAGACCTATACTGCC
>CACYKE010000003.1 GCA_902774925.1 uncultured Prevotellaceae bacterium
CTGAGTCCACAGAATGACGATTTTCAGGCCTCGTAAATTCCTCGCGGTAGAAATACGTTGCAAAAATATACTGAAATTCGGTTACTACCAAATTCCAGCCATCAAGTGTTAAAAATCAAAAGTTATTGAAAATGAGCGCCTTACAAATAGTTAGTATTAGATATTCCTGGTTATTTATACCCGTTTAGATACAATTAGCGAATGCCCTAGCCCCAATACTAACTATAGAGTTGGGGATTTTGACACTTCTCAGGTTGGAACAATAGAGAAACGCAGCTATGCCGATTGTGGTCACAGAGTTGGGGATAATGATATCAGTCAAACTGGTGCAACACGAGAACGCAATTCGACTAATACTTTTCACCGAATTGGGGATGTTAATATTCGTCAGGCCAATGCAGAATGCGAAAGCGGCTTCACCGATAGTAGTCACAGAGTTGGAAATAGAAATATCTGTTAAGTTTGAGCATTCATAAAACGCATTATTTCCAATACTTGTCACACCATTCTCTATTATAACAGTCCAAATGTTTTCTTTATAACTATACCAAGGAATATTATCTACATACATATCCTCACTATTATAGTTCGTCATATCTCCATTCCCTGAGATGGTTAGAGTATGAGTTGCCTCCACAAAGGTATATGTGAGATTATTACCACATTTACCGCTATCGTCGGCATTTGCCAACACAGGCAGGAAAACCAAAAGTGAAAATAGTAAAAGCTTTTTCATATATGAACGTTTAAGATTGTTTATCTGCTGCAAAGATACGAAAAAACTCCGAATTCTTTGCAAATCAGAACAAATTCCTGTGGAAAAAGACAAAAATTGCATAAAAGTTTCGTAAAATGACAAAAAGAATAGTGTTTTCGCCAAAAAAGTTGTACCTTTGCACGCAAATTTGCAAATTTAAGTTTAATATGGCACAAGAAGATGTTTTTAAGAAAATCGTGAGTCATTGCAAGGAGTATGGTTTCGTGTTCCCCTCAAGTGAGATTTACGATGGTTTAGGAGCTGTTTATGACTACGGTCAGAACGGTGTGGAGTTGAAGAATAACATTAAGCAGTACTGGTGGAAGGCTATGACGATGCTGCACGAGAATATCGTGGGTATTGACAGCGCCATCTTTATGCACCCCACCATATGGAAGGCATCAGGACACGTGGATGCTTTCAATGATCCCCTCATCGATAACCGCGACTCGAAGAAGCGTTATCGCGCTGACGTGCTCATTGAGGACCAGATTGCCAAGTACGACGAGAAGATCCAGAAGGAAGTGGAGAAGGCTCGCAAGCGTTTTGGTGACAGCTTCGATGAGGCTAAGTATATGGAGACCTCGGAGCGCGTGAAGGAGACGAAGGAGAAGCGCGACGCGCTGCACGCCCGCTATGCAGCTGCTATGCAGGGTCCGGACTTGGACGAGCTGAAGCAGATTATCCTGGACGAGGAGATTGTTTGCCCCATCAGCGGTACTCGCAACTGGACAGATGTTCGTCAGTTCAACCTGATGTTCTCTACCGAGATGGGTGCCTCGGCTGATGCTTCCATGAAGATTTACCTGCGTCCTGAGACCGCTCAGGGTATCTTTGTGAACTACCTGAACGTGCAGAAGACCGGTCGTATGAAGATTCCTTTCGGTATCGCACAGATTGGTAAGGCTTTCCGTAATGAGATCGTGGCTCGCCAGTTCATCTTCCGTATGCGCGAGTTCGAGCAGATGGAGATGCAGTTCTTCGTACAGCCTGGCACCGAGCTCGAGTGGTTCCCGAAGTGGAAGGAGACGCGTATGAAGTGGCACCAGGCTCTGGGCTTCGGCGCTGAGAACTATCGTTTCCACGACCACGACAAGCTGGCTCACTATGCCAACGCTGCTACGGACATTGAGTTCAAGATGCCATTCGGATTCAAGGAGGTGGAGGGTATTCACTCTCGTACCAACTTCGACCTGAGCCAGCACGAGAAATACTCTGGCAAGAGCATCAAGTACTTCGATCCTCAGACCAACGAGAGCTACACTCCATATGTCATTGAAACCTCCATCGGTGTGGACCGTATGTTCCTGAGCATTATGTGTCATGCTTACGAAGAGGAGAAGCTGGAGAACGGCGAGACCCGCGTGGTATTGAAGTTGCCCGCAGCCCTGGCTCCTGTGAAGTGTGCCGTGATGCCGCTGGTGAAGAAGGACGGTCTGCCCGAGAAGGCTCGTGAGATTATCGACCAGCTGAAGTTCCACTTCAACTGCCAGTACGATGAGAAGGATTCTATCGGCAAGCGCTATCGTCGTCAGGACGCCATCGGTACGCCATACTGCGTAACCGTGGACCACGATACCCTCAACGACGGCTGCGTTACCCTGCGTTTCCGTGATACGATGGAGCAGGAGCGTGTGGCTATCAGCGAGCTCAATGGCATTATCGAAGATAAGGTGAGCATTGCAAGTCTTTTGAAGAAACTGCAGTAAGAAAAAGATGAAGATCAAGCACTATCTACTGATTGGTATCTCACTGCTCGGCTTTGTGTCGTGCAGTGAAACCGATGAAACCGATCCGGAGTTTGATAATTGGCAGAACAGAAACGAGACCTACTTCCAGCATCACTATGAGCAATACCTGCAGGAGTACAAGAGCAAGGGCGAGGCTTCTGATATGCTTGTCATCCCCTGTTGGTCGATGCCTGGTGATTTGAAGCTCGAGGACATAGCACCTACCAATTGTATCTTGGCATATAAGGTACTTAAAAATGAAGAAGCGTGGACAGATAATACCCCACAGTATACCGATTCTGTCGCTGTACATTATAGTGGAACTCTGATTCCGACGCAACACTATCCAGAAGGCTATCAGTTCGATCGTAGCTATATGTCTACGGACAGTTTCGACCCAGAAGTGGACGTTCCTGCCAGGTTCAAGGTGAATGGGAGTATTCTTGCCGGATTCTCGACGGCCTTGCAGCATATGCACCGAGGAGAAGGCTGGATAGTGATTGTTCCTTACCAGTTGGGCTATGGTACTACTCAGTCGTCAACATCTGTAATACCTGCATACAGTACACTGATATTTGAGATATACCTTCAGGAATTCTGGATGGATGAATTGGGTGACCGATATTGAAGTAAGAAATGAAAAGTGATAAGTAAAGAGCTAAGGTTTTTTCTTAGCTCTTTCTTTTTCCATATCGGCTCGCGACTTCGATTTCGTTACCAACCAGACACCGCTAAATACCAGCACAACTGCCAGTGCATGAGTTGGTTTCAGAATGCCAATGCCCATCAGTAGTGAGGCTGCTACTGAGACGATAGGCTGTACATAATTATATACCGATACTACCGTTGGACGGAGTGTACGCTGGCCTATCATAGTCAGAATATAGCCGAAGAACGTCCCCACACAAACCACATAAGCTACTTCCCACCACGATGTCGCAGGTATGGCTTTCCCCCATACCACATCCTTAACGTGCCCAAAGGTAAAGGGGAGCAGCATTAGCGTGGCCCACGAAAACATGTACTTATTGATGGTAAACACGTTATATCGTCGGATAAGTGGGTTAAATAGTGACAGGTACAGGGCAAACGAGAATTGGGCAAATAGGCATAGTAGGTCGCCACGGATATCGCCCACTTTGCCATCAGCATGGGCTGCGGAGGTCAGAATCAGGATCAAAGCACCACTGCAACCCATCAATACACCCAGTGCTTTCTTGCCAGTGATAGGCTCCTTCAGGATGAGTGCTGCCAGAATCATGGCAAAGATTGGCATAGATGTGGTGACGATAGAGGCATTGATGGGTGACGTGATGCTCAGCCCAATCGTATAGCAACACTGGTTGCACACCAATCCGAAGACGGCAGCTCCGATAAACATCAGTTTGTCCTTAGTGGGAACATATTCCTTCTTCGCAAAGATAGAGGCTATCCAGAACAGCAGACAGGCTCCAACTACACGGAAGGTGACCATTGTGATACCGTCGAAACCATGCGTCATAGCGTCCTTTCCGATAGGAGCCATCAGTCCCCAACCGGCACAGGCTCCGAACATACTCAGGTGCGCAATGAGTGCTTTGTTTTCTTTCATGGGTGCAAAATTAGTGTTTTTTTTTGTCATTTCAAAAAAAAACACTATATTTGCACAAAACTTACAACTATGAAGTACGCGACATGTATCAAACAGATAGAAATTGATGCTCTTTGGAGCGGTAAGAAGCATATTCTGTGGACGCTCGACCCACATGTGAATATCCTCAGTGGAATCAACGGCGTGGGCAAGAGTACTATATTAAATAAGGTGTTCAAGAGCATTTGTACCAATGGCGATTTGGTGAACCATCTCCTAAAGGGTGTACACATCACTGCCGAACCTGCAGATGCTACCCATGT
Organism: uncultured Prevotellaceae bacterium; assembly: GCA_902774925.1. Classification (GTDB taxonomy): domain Bacteria; phylum Bacteroidota; class Bacteroidia; order Bacteroidales; family Bacteroidaceae; genus Prevotella. Next base: position 4,381 of record CACYKE010000003.1, read on the forward strand.
GCGTTTCGACATTATCCGTTCGCTGGACTCGCCGATGCTCGACAACGAGACATTGAATCTGGTGGACACGCGCATACGCTCTGCCCTTGACTTCCAACTCTATCATCTGCAGCGTAAGTATCTGGACTATCAGGTGAATATCGGTAACCGCATCATTACCGAGTTGCAGCAGGGTAATACTGATGCTGCTCAGCACTTGTCGCAGTCGAAGACTCGTTTCCAGGATATGGTCGACGACTTGTTTGAAGAGACGGGTAAGAAGATTGTGAGGACGGAAAACGAGATACGTTTCTCGCAGATTGGTGAGACATTGGTGCCTTATCAGCTGTCGAGTGGCGAGAAGCAGATGCTAGCTATCCTGCTGACAGTACTCGTCGAGGACCAACAGCCCTATGTGCTCTTTATGGATGAGCCGGAGGTAAGCTTGCACATAGAATGGCAGAAGCGGCTCATTGAACTGATTGTGGAACTGAATCCCAACGTGCAGATTATCCTGACGACCCATTCGCCAGCTGTCATTATGAATGGCTGGATGGATAATGTGACGGAAGTGAGTGATATTACGCTCTAGTATATCTAGTAGTTCTAGGATATCCAGTATGCCCAGTAAACTAAGAGACAACCTCAATAGCCGGTACTTCGAGGCTGCTAATCAGTTAAAATCGAAGCAGGCACGACGTAGGATAGTAGCCTATGTCGAAAGCTACGATGATATTTTCTTCTGGCGTACTGTATTGTCACGCTTTGAAAATGAACATCGTTATTTTGAGGTGATGTTGCCGTCGCATAGGAAACTGGAACGTGGCAAGAAGGCTGCGCTGATGGCTGGATTGGGTGAGGCTATGATAGCTTGCGTCGATGCCGACTACGACTACTTGTTACAAGGTGCTACTTTGCAGTCACGCAAAGTACTGGAAAGCCCCTATGTGTTCCATACCTATGCCTATGCCATTGAGAGCCTGCAGTGTTATGCTCCTTCACTTCATGATGTTTGTGTGGCTGTGACGCTGAACGACCGACGGTATTTCGATTTTGTGGATTACATGCGTCAGTATTCTGAAATTCTTTTCCCTTTGTTCGTATGGTCGGTATGGGCATATCGGGTGGGGAAGCACAACCAATTCTCGCTTTCTGATTTTAATCGTATAGCCGATCCTGGTGGCTTTAATGTGCAGAATCCCCAGCCATCCCTCGATAATTTACGCCATAAGGTTAGCGTAAAGATACGTCAATTGCAGGCGGAGTTTCCTGAGAATAAGGCGGAATACCTGAAGACCAGAGAAAGTATAAAGTCTTTAGGTGTGACTCCCCAAACTACCTATCTTTATATTCAGGGGCATCATTTATTTGACAATGTTGTTGTCCCTATATTAAATAAGGTGTGCAACCGTCTGCGTCAGGAACGTCAGGATGAGATATCGCGTACGGCACGTCATTTTACCCAGCAGCAGAACGAGATGTCGTGCTACGAACATTCGGTATTGGACATCAGACAAACGCTGAAAAAGAATATGGGATATATCCTTTCAGAACAATTCCGTCGTATTCAACGGGATTTGGAACAATATCTCACGAAAGTACGTACGTCTCCAGGAACTTGATAGTACCCTCGCTGCGAACCACCTTCGCTGTGGCGGGAATCAAGATACTCTCGCCAGCACGTAAGGTCGTCTCCTCATCGTCGATGGTCAGCGTGCCTTCGCCTTTTAGACCAATGAGAATAACAAACGAATCGAGCTCGGAATAGTCTATCTCCATGGGTTCTGTCAGGTCGTAGACAGCGGTGTTGAAGTAAGGACACTCTATCAGCGCAACTCCTTCGTCCTTCCGGGGCGTATAATGGGTCTGGTAGTCGGAGTATACGGTGTAGTCTATTGACTCAGCGGCTTCCTTAATGTGCAATTGGCGTGGTTTCCCGTCTTTGTCGAGACGGTCGTAGTCGTAAATGCGATAAGTGACATCACTAGTCTGCTGGATTTCCAACAGATAGCAGCCGCTAAGAATGGCATGAATGCGTCCTGCGGGAATAAAGAAGCAGTCACCATCCTTGACGGTGTATTTGGCCAAGGCGTCGCAGATGGTCTTTTGTTCCACCATATTCTTATACTCGTCAGGTGTGAGGTGTATTTTCAGTCCATTGTATAGACTAGCCTCAGGGGCAGAGTCCAACACGTACCACATCTCAGTCTTGCCTTTGTCCTTACCCTGCTGACGAGCAATCTCGTCGTTAGGATGTACCTGTATGCTCAGGTCTCGGTGGGCGTCAATGAATTTGACGAGCAAAGGAAACTCGTCGCCAAAACGTTTGTAGTTTGCCTCACCTACGAGGGCTTCTTTTTCTTCACGAACGAGTTCGTTGATATTCTTCCCTTCGCAGAGCGTCTCGCTACCGGGAACGCCAGAAAATAGCCAGCTCTCGGTGCCCCAAATAAGGGTTTTAAGAAGGGGAGTGAATTTGTAGTATTTCATATGAATATTAATTTTCTTTCCAGAAAGCGCGAGTAAAGAGTACCAGCACAGACATGATTTCAAGACGGCCTACGAGCATGAGGAACGAACACGTCCACTTGATATATTCCGGCATCTCGCTCCACGACATCGAAGGTCCCACCTCGTATTCCAGCGATGGACCAACATTACTGATAAGGCTCAAGGCTATGGCTATGGCGTTAGTATGGTCAATGCCTGAGACAATCATGATGGTGGCAGATATCAGTACCATGATAGAAAAGATGGCAAAGAAAGCCAATAGGGTAGAGAGTCTTTGCTGTGATATGGCCTGCCCGTTTATCTTGACAGGTAACACGGCATTGGGATGTAAAATCTTACGGAATTCGTTACGCAGCACCTTGAAAATCATCACACCGCGAATACACTTGAAACCACCTGTCGTGGAACCTGAACAAGCACCGATGAACATCAGACAGCCCAGAATGACCCACGTAATGTGTGGCCAGTGGGATACGTCGTCGTTGAAGAGACCAGTTGTGGTCATAAACGATACGACCTGGAATAGTGCCGAACGGAAGGCATGCTCCATACCGTAACCATTACGTGACATCAGCAGATAGCTGATAAACAAGGTCGTTATGGTGATGAGGAAGATGTATAGCTTGAATTCAGAACTCTTGAATAGTGCCACAACCCTCAATTTGAAGATGGCTATATAAAGCATGGCGAAATTGATGCCAGCCAAGAACTGGTAAAGAATACAGACATAGTCGATGGACGGTGAGTCAAAGTAGGCCGTACTATCGTTGTGGGTGGCGAAACCACCTGTCGCAGTCGTCGTCATGGCGTAGTTGATGCTATCGAACCAGTCCATGCCACAGAGGTAGAATGACAGGATACAGGCGATGGTAAGTCCCAGATAGATGGTCCAGATCCATTTCGCCATTGTCGACAGTCGCGGATGCATCTTCGAACGCATCGGTCCTGTTGCTTCCGCAGAGAACACCTTCACGCTGCCGCTACCTACCATCGAGGGTAGAATGGCGATGGTGAAGAATACAATTCCCAGACCTCCAATCCATTGTGTCTGGGTGCGCCAGTATAGAATGCCGTGTGGCAGACTCTCTACATTACTGAGAATTGTTGCGCCTGTCGTCGTAAAGCCTGACATCGTCTCAAAGAAGGCGTCAGTGACATTGGGAATAAAGCCTCCGACGAGGAAGGGTAGCATACCGAAAATCGAGAAGATAATCCATGCTGAGGTAACGAGGAAATAGCTGTCACGACGACTAAGGTTGTTATTGGCATTACGTCCCAGGTATTTAAAGATGAAGCCCGCACTGATGGTGAGAATGGTGGCAATGAGGAACGACAGCAGGTCGTCTTCGTTGTAGTAGACCGAAACTCCTACACAGATAGCCAGCATAAAGCCCAATAGGAATAGCAGCGAGCCTATGATCTTGTATACCAGAGGGAAGTTTACCATAGCACGTTGGCTTTGAAGTATTTTTCAACCTTTTTCAGATTCTGCTCATGGCAGAATACCATGACAGCATCGCCTGCTTCGATACGGGTGTTACCATTGACGAGAATGCCCTGATCGCCACGAACCAGACCACCGATAGTGGCTCCAGCCGGAAGCCCTAACTCCTTAACAGACTTCTTGGTGACCTTTGAACCTTCGGCAGCAGTAAACTCTGCTACATCGGCATCAACGAGCATGAGGCTTCGTACGTTCGAAACATCAGCATCAAGCATCATCTGGTAAATATGGCTTGCTGCCAGCGTTTTCTTATTGATGATGGTGCCGATATCAAGACTCTCAGCCATTTCTACATAGTCGAGATTCTCAACCATGGCAACGGTCTTTCTTACACCGAGTCGTTTGGCAGTCAGACAGGCTAGGATGTTCGTTTCGGCATTACCGGTCAGTGCCACGAAAGCTTGGGTGTTGTGTATGCCTTCTTCCTGTAGCAATCCGATGTCGCGTCCGTCACCGTGGATAACCATGACATCCGTGTCAGCTAACTTTGAGTTCAGGTGCTCACAGCGTTGCTCGTCCTGCTCAATGATTTTCAGGTCCATATAGTCTGGAGCGACCTTAGCTAGTCGGACGGCAGTACGTCCTCCACCCATGATGATGACATTCTTGACATCAGCATAATGCTCCTTGCCGGATATTTGGCGAATGTAGGGGATATACTCCCTTGTAGTCATAAAGTAGGCGAGGTCGTTGACCATCAGTACGTCATTACCACCTGGGATAAGCGTCTCTCCTTTGCGTTTGATGGCTACCACATGGTAAGGATCGTCAGGCCCGCACAGGTCTTTCAGAGGTTGGTTCAGTATTTCGCAAGTTTCGCGAAGCTTGACACCAAGCATGACGAGATCACCGCCATGCAAGTCCCAGCGCTGTCTTACCCACGACATCTTAAGGCCGTTGGTAATGTCAGCTGCTGCAAGCACCTCTGGGAAGATGAGTGAATTGATGCCCATCTGGTTGAAAAGTTCCTTACGGGAAGGATCGAGGTATTCGAAATTGTCAATGCGCGCCACCGTCTTTTTTGCCCCCAAAGCATGGGCAATCATACAAGCCGTCATATTGCGGCTCTCATCTGGTGTGACACCGACGAAGAGGTCGGCATGTTCAATTCCGGCGTCCTTCAGCGTGTTGATGCTGGTAGTACGCCCCTGCAGAGTCATAATGTCGTAGCGACTGTCGAGATCACCCAGTCGTGAGGCATCCTCGTCTATCAACACACAGTCCTGATGGTCGCGAGACAGCAACTTTGCCAGATGTGTTCCTACGGCTCCTGCACCAGCGATAACAATCTTCATATGCTTAATATCTCTTTCTTGATACTTTCCTTGTCAATACCGACGATGGCCTGCAACTCGCTGACCTTACCATGTTCAACAAAGTTGTCGGGCAGTCCGAGACGATGGATGACGGGCTGGTAACCATGGTCGCTCATCCATTCCATGACGGCCGAACCCATGCCACCGTTGCGCACACCATCCTCGATGGTGATAATCTTCTTGAACTTACGCCCTATCTCATGGAGCAAGTCTTCATCCAAAGGCTTCAGGAAGCGCAGGTCATAGTGGGCTACAGCAGAATTGTCGGCAATCACTTCTGCAGCAGAAGTCCCTATCGGACCGATAGTAATGACAGCCACTTCACTGCCGTCTTTCAGCTTACGGCCTTTGCCAACAGGGATTGCTTCCAGCGGGCAGCGCCAGTCAACCAATGAACCGCATCCTCTGGGATAACGGATGACAAACGGTCCTTTGTCGGGCAATTGGGCTGTATACATCAAACGGCGTAGTTCATGCTCGTCCATGGGTGATGCAATCGTCAGATTGGGAATGGGCCGCAGTGCTGCCATATCAAAGGCACCATGATGAGTGGGACCATCCTCGCCTACGATTCCTGCACGGTCTAAACATAGCACGACGTTGAGCTTAAGAATGGCTACGTCGTGGATGATATTGTCAAAAGCTCGCTGGGCAAAGGCACTGTAGATGTTACAGAAGGGCTGCAAGCCCTCTTTGGCCAATCCACCGGAGAAAGTCACGGCATGTCCCTCGGCAATGCCAACGTCGAAGGTGCGTTCTGGCATCTCTTGCATCATGATATTCATCGAGCAGCCAGTCGGCATGGCAGGGGTAATACCAACTATTTTGGGATTCTGGCGTGCCAATTCCAGCAGAGTCTCGCCGAAGACATCCTGAAAACGTGGAGGACAGTTGTTGTCGTCCTTTACCTGTCGTTTACCTGTCTCGACGTCGAATTTACCTGGAGCGTGCCAGATGGTGACATCTTTTTCAGCAGGGGCATAGCCGTGTCCTTTCTGGGTATGCAGATGGAGCAGTTTTGGACCTTTCATGTCCTTCAGTTGTCGCAGGATACGCACCAATTCTTTGACGTCATGTCCGTTGAACGGACCGAAATAACGGATGTCCATTCCCTCGAATACGTTCTGCTGGTGGGAGATGGCCGATTTCAAAGCGTTGGTTAGACGAATCATTCCGCGTCGACGATCATCTTCGAAGAGTCCTTTCCTGTGAAGCCAGCTGGTCAACTTGAAACGCAGGGCATTATAGGTCTCGTTGGTGGATAGCGATAGCAGATACTCCTGCATGCCCCCCACGGCACGATCGATAGACATATTGTTGTCGTTGAGTACGATGAGGATGTCGTTGTCAGTTGAGGAAACGTTGTTCAATCCCTCATAGGCCAGTCCGCCAGACATAGCACCATCTCCAATGACGGCTACTACTTTGCGGTCTGTCCCCTTGGCGGCAACGGCCATTCCCAGCGCAGCAGAGATACTGTTCGAGGCGTGCCCACACATAAACGTGTCGTACTCACTCTCCTCAGGTGAGGGGAAAGGACGGATGCCGCCCAATTTGCGATTCGTATTAAATTTTTCCCGTCGTCCTGTCAGTATCTTGTGACCATAGGCCTGATGTCCTACGTCCCAAACAATACGGTCTTCAGGGGTATTGTAAACATAGTGCAAGGCTACGGTAATCTCCGTAGCACCAAGGCTTGACGCTAAATGTCCAGGATTAACAGAAAGCTCCTTGACAATGTCTTCTCGCAATTCACGACACAACTCTGGCAACTCGTCAACAGTCAGTGTCCGTAGGTCCTCTGGATATTTAATTTTCTTTAATAATTCCACAGTATTTACGATTTTGTCTGCAAAGATACGAATAAGCGAGCGAAATACAAAATAAATATCAATTTATTTTATAATTTCCAAGCGAAAGTATCTTCGACGTTAGTCAAAGATAGTGAAAAAGGGTTGATTAACAAAATATTTATGGAATTTTCTTGGTTTTTGCATATTTTCTTTATATCTTTGCGCTGTAATAACTGAAAACGCGATGATTTACGTCTCACTACCCAGCGACGAGATACGCCAACTCTCGTTTTATCTAGCCTTAGAGGAGTATGTGGCACGCCAATTGGCGCCTGCTGACTATTTCTTTATGTGGCAGGTAAAACCGAGCGTTATCTTCGGACGTAATCAGTTGATAGAGAATGAGGTGAACTTGGACTACTGCCGTTCACACAACATCCAGATGTTTCGTCGTAAGAGTGGGGGAGGCTGTGTTTATGCTGACATGAACAATGTCATGATGTCTTATATTACAGCCGACGATCAGGTGGGATTTACTTTCAATCGCTATATCAGTATGGTGGTGCTGATGTTACAGAAACTGGGTATTGATGCTTCTGGGTCGCGACGAAACGACGTGATGATTGGCAACAAGAAGGTCTCTGGGACGGCATTCTATAAACCTGTGGCAATAACCGAACACCATCCAGGTCGTAGCATTGTCCACGGCACCATGCTCTATGACACGGACATGCTCAATATGGTGGGTTCTATCACACCTTCCAGTGCTAAACTATTATCGAAAGGTGTGGCCAGCGTTCGCCAGCGTGTTGCGCTGCTAAAGGACTATACGACGTTGACACTCGACGAGTTTAAGGATCATGTTCGTAAGACACTTTGCGACGGGGAGTTGATGTTGACGGACGATGACATCCAGCATGTGCAGGAAATAGAAAAGGAGTACCTGTCCGACGACTTTATCTATGGTAAGAATCCCCAATATACCATTGTCAAGAAACGCCGTATCGAAGGCGTGGGCGAATTTGAGGCTCGCATAGCCTTGAAAAATGGTGTTATCCAGCGTGTCAACCTTATGGGTGATTACTTCTTAGTAGGTGATTTGGATCATGGCTTGCTGGATATACTGAAGGATGTTCCACTGTCAAAGAGTGCGCTGAGGAGCCGCCTGCCCGACCGTATCGACGACATTGTCATGAATCTCATGACGGAAGATTTTGTAAGATTATTAACGGAATAAAATAAAGATGTTTATGGAAAATAAAAAGACCTGTCTCTATGACAAACACGTAGCCTTGGGAGCTTTGATGTCGCCCTTTGGCGGTTTCGAGATGCCCATCCAGTATAGTGGCATTGTGGACGAACATCAGGCTGTACGCCAGTCGTGTGGTGTATTCGACGTGAGCCATATGGGTGAAGTACTCATCACAGGACCTGATGCTGAGCGTTATGTGAATCATATTTTCACCAACGACGTCACAGGCATGCCTGCGGGAAAGATCCTCTATGGTATGATGTGTTACGAGAATGGCGGCGTGGTGGACGACCTGTTGGTTTACAAATGTGGCGAAAACGAATTCTTCCTCGTTATCAATGCGGCAAATATTGATAAAGACTGGGAGTGGATTCAGGAGCACGGCAAGGACTACAATGTCAAGCTCGACCACCAGAGTGACTCTTATGGTGAACTGGCTGTTCAGGGACCTGAATCGGAACAAGTGATGAAAGATGTGCTGGGAATCGATGGTTCCGACCTGACATTTTATACCTTCAAACAGTTAGGGGATGTTATCATCTCACGTACTGGCTATACGGGTGAGGATGGGTTTGAAATCTATGCTGCACCTAATTATATCAATGACTGTTGGGATAAGTTGGTGGCATCGGGACGCTGCAAGCCATGTGGACTGGGCTGCCGCGATACCTTGCGCTTTGAGGTTGGTCTCCCGCTCTATGGCGACGAACTGTCGGCAGAGATTACTCCCATCATGGCTGGTTTGGGCATCTTTGTCAAACTCGATAAAGACGAGTTCATCGGCAAAGACGCTTTGGCCCGTCAGAAGGAAGAAGGTCCGGCAAAGAAATTGGTTGGTATCGAACTGAATGATAAGGCTATTCCCCGTCATGGATATGTGGTGCTGAAGGATGGTCAGCCTATTGGCGAGGTGACCACTGGTTATCATACCATCTCGACAGACAAGAGCGTCTGCATGGCACTCGTTGATACGCGGTTCGCCAAACTCGACACCGAGGTGGATATCCAAATCCGTAAGAAAGTATTCCCCGGAAAAGTTGTAAAGAAGCAATTCTATAATAAAAACTATAAAAAATAAAATAGTATGGCAAAAGTATTGGAAGGACTCTACTACTCTGAGTCTCATGAATTTGTAAGAGTAGAAGGTGACTATGGTTTCGTTGGTATCACAGACTATGCCCAAAATGCATTAGGCAATGTGGTATATGTAGATATGCCTGAAGTGGATGATGAAGTAACGGCAGGTGAGGAGTTTGGTGCTGTTGAGAGCGTTAAGGCTGCCAGCGACCTGATTTCTCCTGTCAGCGGAACTGTTGTGGAGATTAATGAGAATCTTGAAGATACACCGGAGCTCATCAATCAGGATGCTTTCGAGAACTGGATTATCAAGGTGCAGCTTAGCGACAAGGGTGACCTCGACAACTTGATGGATGCCAAGGCCTATGCAGCCTTCTGTGAAAAGTAAATAGCCGTTATACCGTTATACCGATATTCCGTTATTACGAAAATGTTTAAGTATTTTCCTCACACAGATGACGATCTCCAGGCGATGCTTGCGTCTGCGGGCGTCGATTCCCTTGATGCCTTATACACCCAAATTCCAGACAGCATCCGCTTCAAGGGTGACTATCAGCTCCCTTCGGAGATGAGTGAGCAGGAATTGCGTCAGCACTTCGAGCGCTTATGCTCAGGCAACCGACAGCTGACGTGTTTTGCCGGTATGGGTGTCTATGATCACTATACGCCTTCCGTCATTCCTCAGTTGTTACAGCGCTCCGAATTCCTGACGTCCTACACTCCGTATCAGGCAGAAATATCTCAAGGTACGCTGCACTACATCTTCGAGTACCAGTCGATGATGACTGAACTCACGGGTATGGACATCTCCAATGCCTCGATGTACGACGGTACTACGGCTGCAGCTGAGGCCATGATGATGGCTGTCGCTGCTGGGAAGAAGCAGAACAAAGTGGTGGCTTCAGGAGCGATGAATCCCAATACCCTCGAAGTGCTTAAGACCTATGCGCTGCATCAGGGCATCGAACTGTTTGTGTTGCCCGTTGAAGACGGCATAACAAAACTCTCAGTTCTCAACTCTCAACTTTCAACTGGAGGTGTCGCCGGTGTCATCGTTCAACAGCCTAACGTTTATGGTATCATCGAAGACTTCACTGGCTTCGCTGATGCTTGTCACGAGCAAAAGGCGCTGTTTATCATGGACAGTGTTGTTGCTGACCTCGCCGTATTGAAGACACCAGGCGAGTGGGGGGCTGATATTGCTGTGGGCGACGGTCAATCGCTGGGTATCCCCATGCAGTGGGGTGGTCCCTACGTAGGTTATATGTGCTGTGCAGAGAAACTCATTCGTAAGATGCCAGGACGTATCGTGGGTCGTACGCTCGACAATCGTGGACAGCGTGCCTTTGTGCTCACCCTGCAGGCTCGCGAACAGCATATCCGTCGTCAGAAGGCCACGTCGAACATCTGTAGTAATCAGAGTCTTATGGCTCTGTGGGTGACGATTTATATGTCGCTCATGGGTAAGCAAGGCGTGAAGGAGGCTGCCGAGCTGTCGTATGCCGGTGCTCATTATCTCTGTGACGAACTGCTGAAGACGGGTCGTTTCCATCTGGTTTACAATAAGCCGTTCTTCAACGAGTTCGTGGTGCGATTCGATGGTGATGTGGATAAACTTCAGGGTTTCTGGCTGATGAATGGTATTCATGGTGGTATCAAAATCGCTGAAGACCAGATTATGTTTGCCGTAACCGAAAAGCGTTCCAAAGAAGAAATAGACAGGATGGTTGAAATCATGCCAATGTATAAAGGTATAAGATAAAGGGCTACATATATGAACAATCGATTATACGGAAACCTGATTTTTGAGCTTTCTAAGGAAGGCCGCAAAGGCTACAGCCTGCCTAAGAATAACTTTGGTGAATACAAGATACCTCAGGATTTGCGCCGTACGGAGGATGCACAGTTGCCAGAGTGTGACGAACTGACAGTGGTGCGCCATTATACGAATCTCTCGAACAATAACTTTGGTGTCGATACGGGCTTCTATCCGCTGGGCTCGTGTACGATGAAGTACAACCCCAAGATCAACGAGGAGATGGCAGCCCTGCCGCAGTTCCAGAACCTGCATCCTCTGCAGCCCGACCATACGGTCGAGGGTGCTCGTGCTTTGGTGATGCTGTTGGAACGCTCGTTGTGTGCACTGACCGGTCTGGCTCATTTTACTTTCAAACCCTATGCCGGTGCACATGGTGAACTGACGGGTCTGATGGTTATCGACAACTACCACCGTTCGCGTGGTGACATGCAGCGCAAAAAGGTCATCGTCCCCGACTCGGCTCATGGTACTAATCCCGCATCTGCTGCTGTCTGTGGTTTGGAAATCCTCGAGGTAAAGTCGACTCAAAACGGTCTAGTTGATCTAGAAGATCTAGAACGTCTAGTCTCTTTGGAAGGTCCTAACATCGCTGCCATGATGATGACCAATCCCAATACGCTGGGACTTTTCGAGACCAGCATCCCTGAGATTGCAAAACTCATTCATGACTGTGGTGGTCTGATGTATTACGATGGTGCCAACCTCAATCCTATGTTGGGTGCCTGCCGTCCTGGCGATATGGGCTTCGACGTGATGCATATCAATCTGCACAAGACGTTCTCGACGCCTCATGGTGGTGGCGGTCCAGGCTCTGGTCCCGTCGGCGTTCGTGAGGGGCTGCAGGAGTTCTTCCCCTTTGTGTCGCCTTATCACGGCAACTTCGCTGTCATGGTGCGTGCCTACGCCTACATTCTCTCCTTGGGCCGTGAGCAGATCAAGCATGTCGGTCCGTTAGCTGTTCTCAATGCCAACTATATCAAGGAGGCCTTGAAGGATGTCTATGAACTACCCATCGACGGTCTGTGCTGTCATGAGTTTGTGTTCGACGGTCTGAAGGATAAGAGCACTGGCGTCACCACGATGGATGTTGCAAAGCGCCTGTTGGACTACGGCTATCATGCTCCGACGATTTACTTCCCGCTGCTCTTCCATGAGTCGCTGATGATTGAACCGACGGAGAATGAGTCGAAGGAGACGCTCGATGGCTTCATTGCCGTGATGCGACAGATTGCCGAAGAGGCTAAGAACGACCCGGATTTGGTGAAGTCAGCTCCCCACACAACGCCCATCGGACGTGTTGATGACGTACTGGCTGCCAAACATCCTATCACCACCTATAAACAATTGCGAAATGAACAATAGTACTGTGGTCGGCGGTTCTCCCGCTGACCTTCTCATCATCGGTGCGGGACCTGGTGGCTACCGTGCCGCTGAATATGCCGCCAAGCAAGGCTTGAAAGTCATTATCTTCGAGGACGACAATGTTGGTGGCACGTGTCTGAACGTGGGGTGCATTCCCACCAAGACCTACGTCCATAGCGCCACGTTTGCTGAGGCTCGCGAACGTATGGCGCAGGTCGTACCTCAGCTTCGTGTAGGTGTTGAGACCATCCTCTCGCATCCTAACATCACCTTGGTTCGCGGCCGCGCCCGGCTTGTCGATTTCTCCACGGTTTGTTGCGACTCAGTCGCTACAAACGATGAAGGTGAATACATCGCCCCTAACATCATCATCGCCACGGGCTCTGAGACCAAATGGCTTCCTATCAAGGGCATTGACGACCCGCGCGTAGTTGACAGCACAGGTTTGCTGAATCTCGACTCCCTTCCCAAGCGCCTTGCCATCATCGGTGCTGGCGTTATCGGCATGGAGTTCGCTTCGGTTTTCAACCGCTTCGGTTCTGAGGTGACGGTGATAGAGTATCTGAAAGAGTGCCTCCCCGCCCTCGATAGCGACATTGCCAAACGTCTGCGCAAAACGATGGAGAAGCGTGGCATCACCTTCAAGATGAAGACCGCCGTCGAGAATATTGCTGACATCGATGCCGACGTTATCCTCATGGCTACAGGTCGCCGCCCCCGCATCGAAGGGTTTGGCCTCGACCGAGTGGGCATTGGTTTACCCAATGCCAATTCCCCCATTCCCGTCGATGACAATTTCCGCGTGGTCACTACTCCCGACGCATCAGCGTCGGGCTCTCCGTCGGGCCTCTATGCCATTGGCGATGTGAATGGTAAGCAGATGCTGGCCCATGCTGCTGAGATGCAGGCCGTGCGGGCTGTCAACCACATCCTTGGTCGTAAGGACAATATCCGCTTCGACATCATGCCCGCAGCCATCTTCACCGAACCCGAAGCCGCCTGCGTCGGTCCTACTGAGGACGCCATCAAGGCCGCCACTACTCCCGCCGCGTCAGCGTCGAGTTACACCTGCCGCAAGGCCTTTTGGCGCGCCAATGGCAAGGCTCTCGCTATGGGTGAAACGGAGGGTATGCTCAAACTTTTCTCCGATGCCGACGATCGCATCATCGGCTGCCATGCCTATGGTGCCCATAGTGCCGATATTGTTCAAGAGGTTTCTACATTGATGTGTCGTGACACCACTGTCGCCCAGTTGCGTGACATGGTGCACATTCACCCGACACTCAACGAAATATTAAAGGCGGCTACTGATTAGCCGCCTTTAATTATCATTGCATTGCAACGCCACACTCTCAAAGAGAGAACGTTCAATGTTCAACGTTCAATGTTACTTCGTACCACCGCCGAGAGCGATGTAGAGGGCTATGACGCCCTGGGCACCATGATATAGATTCTCGGCCTCGTTGAGCTGTGCTGAGAGCAGCGACTCCTGTGCTGTGAGCACTTCAATGTAGCTGGCTTTACCGTTGTCCATCAACTCGTGGGTGCCGACGTATGCTTCGTGCAGCACTTCTACTTGACGATTGTAATAGTTGTGCTTTTCGCGGGCAGTCTTGCAGTCGGCAATGGCTTCGTTCACGGCGTTACCTGCGTCGATGACAGCCTGCACATACTTCTTCTTCATATTCTCCTCAGTGAGCTGTGCCGTCTTGTAGTTGCCCTTGATCTGACCACGGGCAAAGATGGGCTGTGAGAGTGAACCCATAACCTGCCACAGCAACTTGCCGGGATTGACGAGTCCGCTATTGTTGCTCCATCCAATCTCTCCATTCAGCGTGATGCTGGGGAAGAAGGCAGCGCGGGCAGCCTGAACGTTATAGAAGGCTTCCTCCATGTAGTAGTTAGCGAGTCGGATGTCCGGGCGACGCTCCAGCATCATAGCCGGCACACCGATTTTCAAATAGCGCTCCTCGAATAAGCGTTGTCCTTCAGTGGCTGAGTGATACTGGGCTTCTGCTCCCCAATGGGTACGTTCGATATGCTGCGGGGTGATGCACAGCAGACTGCAGATCTCGTTCTCGGTAGCACGTATGTAGCGGCGCATAGAGGCAATCTGCAACTTCACGTCGAGATACGACGACTCTTGCTGGTTGACAGCCGTTGAATAGGCTTGTCCGTTTTCGTAAAGAGCCTGCATCGTTTCCAGCGAAGCTTTCCACAGACTATCGGTCTCGATGAGAATTTCCAGTTCGCGGTCGAGCAGCTGGAGATAGAAGTACTGTTGTGCGATGGTGCTGATGAGATTGGAACGGGTAGACTCCTCCGTCATCTGTGCCTGCAGCAGTGCGGCCTTCGCAGCGCGCTTCTTATTGGTGATGGAACCGAATACGTCGATATCCCAAGAAACATCCAACGGGATGGTATAGCTCTTGGTGGGCTTGGCCCCGTCGAAGCTGTACAGCGAGCCCTGAGGCGAGAAGTATAACGAGGGCAGATAAGCCAATTTCTTGGTCGTCAGCGATATCTGGCTCTTCTCGATATTGATACGGGCTGTGTTCAGGTCGGTATTGTTGGACAAAGCCTGTTCTATAAGATTCTGTAACAAGGGGTCGGTGAAGAACTCGCGCCACGACAAATCTGCAATGGTAGCGTCCATAGGGGCCGAAGTGCCGAGCGTACTGCTGCCGAACACGTCGGCGGGTTCTTCTACAGTCTTTTCGTACTTATTATATAGGCCGCAGCCCGTGAGCATGAAACTCACGGCTGCAGCTACAATGATATTACTAAGTTTTTTCATCATTTTACCTTTTTACCTTTTTACTCTTTTACCTCTTCTACTGCTTCTACAGCTTCTACAACTTCTACTGTGCTGCCCTGGAACTTATCATGCAGCTTCTGGAAGATGATATAGAACGCAGGAACGACGAAGAGCAATGCTATGGTACCAACTACCATACCTCCGATGACACACATGGCAAGGGCACGGTTACCATTAGCACCGGCACCGCTGGCAATGGCGAGCGGAATCATACCGACAACCATACAGATAACAGTCATCAGAATGGGGCGCAGACGCTCCTGACAAGCTAAGAAGGCTGCTTCACTAATACCCATACCATGTTTACGGTGCTCGGAGGCCACCTCGGTAATCAGGATGGCGGTCTTGGCCAACAGTCCAATCAGCATGACGACACCAGTCTGCACATAAACATTGTTCTCCATACCTGGGAAGCCAATGTTAGCACAAAGCCAGACGACGGCGAAGGCACCCATCAGACCGAACGGGATACTGAGCAGCACGGCCCACGGCGTAAACCATGAGTTATACAACGATCCCATAATCAGGTAGATGAGGACGATACAGATACAGTAGATGAGCGTAGTGGTATTCGAACCAGCTGCCTCAGCGGTCTCACGCGACATACTGCTGTACTCATACGTAGCCGTATTGGGCATCTCCTGACGGAACACCTCTTTAATGACCTCCTGCACCTGACCCTCACTGTAGCCGCTGGCAGGAGCTACCTGACACTCAATACTTGAGAACAGGTTGAAGTGCTGGTTGTTCGACGGACCGACAATCTCCGTCAGTGAAATGAACTCTGAGAGGGGTGCCATCTTTCCGCTGCTCGTCTTCACGAAGATATTGTTGAGCGACGTGGGGTCGAGACGATACTCAGGGGCTGCGGCAGTCCACAACTGGTACACCTTACCGAACTGATTGTAGTTGGCGATATACGAACCACTACAGTAGTTGCCGAGCGTGCTCAGCACTTCCTTGGCTGATAAGCCGGAGCGACTGCACTGGGTGGGATCCACTTCAACACGGAATTTCGGGAATTTCTCCGAGTAAGTGGACATAGCCATACTCACTTCCTTGCGCTCCATGAGCTTCGCCAGGAAGTTGTCGGTCTTCTTAGAGAACTCCGACAGGTCGCCGTCGGTGGGGTCCTCTACCACGAGGTTCACGTTGCTGCTCGTACCATAGCCCGGAATCTGGGGCATCTGGAAAGGAATGACCGTGGCATTCTTGATGTCCGCACACGACATATAGAAACGATACATAACCGCATCTATGTAGTGTTCTATACCCGAACGCTCTTCCCAGTTCTGGAACCCTGACCTGAGATCAGACCGTAGCCGCTCACCATGGCATAGCTCTCCATTTCGGGAATAACCTTCACTTTCTCCTCCACCTGCTGCAGCAGGTCGTAGGTCTGCTCCAGTGTGTAACCTTCCGGTGCATCCACCTCAACCATGAACATACCCTGGTCTTCCTGTGGCACGAGGCCCGACGGCAGTTTCATCATAAAGAATACAAGCAGCGCGGCAGCAATGCCCATTAATATCCAAGACACACCTGGACGCTTGATGAACTTCTTCACCCCCTTGCTGTATTTGTCGAAAAGGGCATTATAGCTGGCGTCGTAGGCTTTCTTGGTGTAGTAGAGCAGCGACTTTCCGCCATCCTTCTTGTCCTCCGTCACCTTCAACATGATGGCACAAAGGGCAGGACACGTAGTCAGCGCCTGCAGACACGACAGACCTACTGCCGATGCGATGGTGATACCGAACTGTGTGAAGAACGTACCCGACGTACCGGAGATAAAGGTTACGGGAATGAACACTGCCATGAAGACGAGCGTACACGAGAATACCGCCATCGACACTTCGCCGACAGCCTGGCGCGTAGCCTCCTTGGCATCGGTGATACCATTCTCCATCTTTGCCATCACGGCCTCGACGACCACAATGGCATCATCTACCACCGTACCGATGGCCAGCACCAATGCGAACAGCGTCAGCAGGTTCAGCGAGAAGCCTGCCAAGGTGACGATGACAAAGGTACCCATCAGTGACACAATCACCGAGATACTGGGGATAATCGTTGCCTTGACGTTCTGCAGGAAGAAGAACACCACCAGAATCACCAGGATGATAGCGATGACGAGCGTTTCCACCACATTATGGATGGCCGCAAAGAGGAAGTCGTCGGCGTTCATCAAGGTGACGAATTCCAGTCCGTCAGGCATCGTTGCCTTCATCTCCTCGCACATCTGGTCGATGCGCTGGTTCACCTCCGTGGCATTGGAGCCTGGTGACTGGAAAATCAGCATGAAGGTACCCGGCTGGCCGCTGATATTAGACTTGAAGCTGTAGGTCTTAGCACCAATCTCTACTTCTGCCACGTCTTTCAGGTGCAGCACGTGACCACCGTCGGTGGTCTTGATGACGATATCGTTGAACTCATCAATCTCCTTCAGCGTACCCTTATACTCCATCGAGTACTGGTATTTGTTATCTGATTGCTCACCGAAGTTGCCTAAAGAGGTCACGAAACTCTGGCTGTTGATGGCTGTGCTGATATCGTCGGGAGTCAGACCGTATTGTGCCAGCACGTCGGGTTTCATCCAGACACGCAGGGCATAGGTGTTACCTAACGACGTCACAGAGCCCACACCAAAGATACGCTGCATACGCGGCTTGATGTTGATATCTACGTAGTTTGACACGAAGTCGTCGCTATACTTGCCGTTTGTACATTGAATACCGATGATGCGCAGAATACTGCTCTGGCGTTTTTCTGTCTCAATACCCATATTGACAACGGCAGAAGGCAGCTGCGACTGAGCCTTCGACACACGGTTCTGCACGTTCACCGTAGCGATGTCTGGGTCAACACCCTGCTTGAAATACACGTCGATGGTCGCGGTACCCGTTGAGGTGGCCTTCGATACCATATAGTCCATACCGGCCACACCGTTGATACTCTCTTCCAAGGGGGAGATCACCGACTGAATGATGGTTTTGGGGTCAGCACCCATATAGTAGGCCGTAACCTCCACTTGCGGAGGTGCGATGTTCGGATATTGCTCGATGGGCAGCGAGCTCATCGAGATGAAGCCCACCAGCGCCAACACGATACTGATGGCGCACGCCATCACGTACCTATTGATAAATATATTGTTCTTCATAACTTACTTCTCTGCTTTTGGTGCTTCGGGGAATAGCACCTTCTGTCCTTCATGCAGGTTGTTGGCACCTACGGTCACAATCTTGTCGCCCTCGTTCAGACCTGTCAACGCTATATAGTGCTTACCATCATAGATGTCCTGTGTCGTCACCTCTACAGATGTTACCGTACTGTCAGCCTGCACCTTATACACCTGCTGCTTGTCCTGCAGCTTCACGACAGCCTCCTGCGGAATCACCATGACGGCCTCTTCTTGCAGAGGAATCACCACATTACCCTGCATACCTGAGTAGAGCAGGCCCTTAGGGTTGGGGAACGTAGCCTTCAGCGAAATAGTACCAGTAGAGGCATTCACCACGCCCGTAGCTCTGGTAATCTTGCCCTTATGCTCATACTCCGCACCGTTCTTCATGACAAAACTCACATCGAGCGAATACTTTGAAAGTGCACTGGGATCCGTGCTGAAACCTTCAGAGAGCATCATTGACAGAATCGTTTCCGGCAGCGAGAATTCAGCATCCATATTCGCGTTGCCGCTCACTGTGGTCAGATAGGTTGACGGCGACACCTGATCGCCCGTACGGACGGTAATCTCACCGATGCTGCCCGTCACAGGTGCGGTAATGGTGCAGTAGCCCAGGTTCACTTTCGCACGGTTCACCTGTGCCCTATACTGTATCACCGATGCCTTAGCCTGCTCGTAGGAGTTCTGGGCTGTCTCAAAAGTATATTTGCTCACAATCTTCTTCTCATACAGATTTTTGTTCGACTCGTACTCGATTTTCGCACTGTTCTCCTGTGCAATGGCAGCCTGCAGGTTGGCTTGAGCCGACTCCAGCTCCAACTGGGCGTCGCGCTGGTCGATGACGAAAAGCACCTGGCCCTTCTTCACCTGGTCACCCTCGGTCACGCAGATTCTCATCAGTTGTCCGCTCACCTGAGGCGTGATGGTCACGTCCGTCTCACCCTTGAGTTTTGCACTAAACTTGATGGGCACCGTAATGTCCTCTTTCTTCACTGTCACCGTCTCATACGATGTCATCGTAGCCTGAGGCAGTTCGCCGCCGCACGCCGTCAGTCCGACCACTGCGCCGAGCATCATTGCCCACGTCAAAACATTCTTTCTTTTCATTTTCTTGTCTATTATATGAATTATCAATTATCAATTGTCAATTGTCAATTTTGAACTGATTACTCCGGCAGGTTCAGCCACCTTGTGTAGCAGAAGTCCTGGCGATGTGGCAGGTGCTTGTTCTTCGGATACATGCGGATGGCAGTCTTGTACTCACCGAACTGCCTGGGCTCCACCGTGGCCTCGAAGGTATAGTTGTTGCCCTCGTGGCCCGTCATCTTCAGCGGTTCTACATGGAACACCCGCTCCTCGCCGTTCTTGTCAGTGCAGATGTTCACCAGTTCCAGACCGATGGCGTCGTCAAGCCCCTGTTCGTTGATGACATATTTCAAATGATACTTCTGACCGGTCATGCCGCCTGTGGTCGGGAAATCCCATTCGCAGGAGACCACGTTGATGGTGTCCCAACGTTCAGCTACCGTCTCCTTCCAGAGGGCAATATCCTTTGCCAGACGGTTATCGTTCTTGGAGAGTTCCTTGAAGCGCTTGGCCTCCTTCTCATAGAACTTCGAATAGTAGTCGTCCAACTGACGCTTCATCGTGTAGTGTGGTGCTATCTGAGCGATGGAGTTCTTGATGACCTTACACCAACCCTTTGAAACGCCCTTCTTGTCCATGTCGTAGTAGAGCGGGATGATCTCGTTCTCCAGCAGACTGTAGATAGTGGCGGCGTCGAGCTGGTCCTGATAACCTTGGTTCTCGTAGGTGCGCTTCTCGGTGAGTGCCCATCCGGCACCCTCACGATAGCCCTCTAACCACCAGCCGTCCTTTACTGAGAGGTTCACCACACCGTTCATCTCGGCCTTCTCACCAGAGGTTCCTGAAGCCTCCATCGGACGTGTCGGGGTGTTCATCCAGATATCCACACCCGATACGAGTCTTCGAGCCAGCAGGAAGTCGTAGTCCTCTACGAAGATAACTTTTCCCTGGAATTCATCACGCTGGGAAATATCGAAGATTTGCTTGATGAGTCCCTGTCCGGCACCATCAGCAGGATGGGCCTTGCCGGCAAAGAGGAACACCACCGGACGCTCCGGATTGTTCACGATTTTCGACAGACGGTTGAGGTCTGTGAACAGCAGGTGTGCACGCTTATAGGTAGCAAAGCGTCGGCAGAAGCCGATAATCAGTGCATTGGGATTAAAGCGCTCCGCCAACTTGGTGATACGACTGGGGTCGTTCTGTCTCTTCAGCCAGGTGGCATTCAGCTGTTTCTCGATATAAAATACCAGATTCTTCTTCATGAGCAAGCGGTGCTTCCAGAGTTCCTCGTCGGGACAGTCGTAGATGCCCTTCCACCGCTCCTCATTCGACTGGTCTGTCATGAAAGCAGGATCAAGATACTTATTGTAGATGTTCTCTAACCATCTTGTAGCTACCCAGGTGGGGAAGTGGACACCGTTGGTCACATAGCCCACATGGTTCTCCTCCGGGAAGTAGCCTGACCAGATAGGTGCGAACATCTTCTGCGACACCCAGCCGTGCAGCTTCGACACGCCATTGACCTCCTGACAGGTGTTGCAGGCAAAGGTCGACATGCAGAACTTCTCGCCCTTGTCGTCGGGATTGGTACGGCCCATGCCGATAAACTCGTCCCACGTGATACCGAGTTTGGCGGGATAGCCACCCATGTACTTGCCAAACAAGCCCTCCTCAAAGTAGTCGTGACCGGCAGGCACCGGAGTGTGAACGGTATAAAGACCGCTGGCGCGCACCAGTTCAAGAGCCTGGTTGAAGGTCAGTCCCTCCTCGATATAGTCGCACAGGCGCTGCAGGTTGCAGAGCGCAGCATGACCCTCGTTGCAGTGATAGACATCCTTCTTGATACCGAGTCTCTTCAACAGCAGCATACCACCGATACCGAGCAGGATTTCCTGCTTCAGTCGGTTCTCCCAGTCACCGCCATACAGCGAGTGAGTGATTGACTTGTCGAACTCGGAGTTCATCTCGTTGTCGGTGTCCAGCAGATAGAGCTTCACACGACCAACGTTGACACGCCAGACGTATGCGTGTACATAAAAATCCATATAGGGCACGTCAATCACCAGCGGATTGCCGTCCTCGTCCAGCTGACGCTCGATGGGTAGCGAACCGAAGTTCTGGGCTTCGTAGTTGGCCACCTGTTGTCCGTCCATCGTCAGGCTCTGGGTGAAGTATCCGTAGCGATACAGGAAACCGATGGCACACATATCGACGTTAGAGTCGGAAGCCTCCTTCACATAGTCACCGGCCAGCATACCCAGACCGCCACTGTAGATCTTCAGGGCCGAGTGAATGCCATACTCCATGCAGAAGTAAGCGACTGACGGACGTTTGGTGTCGGGCTTCACGTCCATGTACTTACGGAACTTTGCGTAAACGTCTTTGATGCGCTTCATCAGTGCCTTGTCCTTCAGGATTTCTCCCTTACGGACGAACGTTAGTTGTTCCAATAGCATCACGGGGTTGTGCCTCGTCGTATGATAGAGGTCGGTATCGATGTCGCGGAACAGGTCGCGCGCCTCGTGGTTCCACACCCACCACATGTTGCGGGCCATTTCGTCCAAACACTTCAATTCCTCAGGCAGCGTAGCCTTCACAGTCAAAATCTTCCACTGCGGTTCGTTTACGTAGTCAGCTTTTATTTTCATATCTTTTTACAGGTTAGTTTTTGGACTACAAATTTACGGATTATTTCCGAAACACGAAAGGATTTAACAATATTTTGCATTCTGCATTGCCGGTCAAAGTTTCGGTATCGAGAGAATAAACTGACATCCGTCGGTATATGCTGCGTCGAGGGTAATCTCGCCGCCTATGGAACTGGCGAGTCGCTGACTGATAGCCAGACCGAGGCCGATGCCTTCCTTGAAATTGTCGGATGCCTTCTCGAAACGGCCGAAGATGCGGTCCCTGTCCTCAGGATTGATGCCGACGCCGGTATCCTCGACAACCAACCGCACCTGACGGGCGGCCTTGTCATACTCGCAACGCAGTTCGATATATCCCTTCTCCGTGAATTTCTGGGCATTATCAAACAGATGCGTCAGGATGCGGCTCACGGTAGAGGGATGGGTATGCACCATGAAGTCGTCGGCAACATTGGTGGTAAATCGGGTCTCTACACCCTCGTGGCTGTCGTCTGCCTTTGAATGCAGCAGTTTGCGGCACAGGTCGTTGATGGCGACATCCGTCATTTCCGAGTCGGGACGCAGGCTCTTCTCGCTCTCACTCTTCGAGAGTTCCAGCACCTCGTTGACAATGGTGGTGATGAGCTCGACATTATAGGTGATGTGCTCCCGCATGTTTTTCTTCTCCTCTTCGCTCAGCTCGATACCCGGCTGGCAAAGCACGCTGGAGAATCCTCCGATGGCATTCAGGGGCGTGCGTATCTCGTGACTCATGTTGTTGATGAATGCCGACTTCATGTGGTTCGACTCCTCGGCTCGTTCAAGGGCAACCTTCAATTTCTTGTTCTTATCCCAGATGATACGCGTCAGGCGGCGACGCCCCATGATATAGATAATCAGGAAGGCCACACAGATGCCGATGATCCAGTTGGTGAGCCGCCTCACCGACTTTTTATGTTCCATAGCCTCCTCGCGCGTCCTCATCAGCGACCGCCCCGTAGCCATCTGGTTGTAGTGGGCATCCTGGATAAGACCGAATACAGAATCCATTTCGAAGATCTTGTATTTCATAGCCTGGAGGCTGTTGTCAATATCTCCTGCATTATGGTAGATCGTTGCAGCCACCAGCGCACTGTCCACATAGACACGGCCCTCCTTCAGCTTGTCGATGGCTTTCTGGTAGGCACCGTCGAAGGTGAGACGGGCAATTTCTACCATATTGTCATACTGGTGATTGAATGTCGTGTCGCCTTGCTGCCGCAGTTGCTCATACTCCCGATAGGTGTTCTCGAAATCCGCCTTGTCGCCATTGAGGAACTGGACATACAGTTTGATGGCCTTCGAAAGTGAGATGTTGTCCATGTCCTCCCTCTTCACTGCGAGCTGTTCCGCCTGTGTGACGTATTCGATAGCCCTGGCGGGTTCCTTGATACAGAGCAATTGGGCCAGGTCGCGCAGGGTGACCATTGTAAATTTGGGATCGCGGTCGTCCACTTCGTCGAGTGCCTGAACGAAATACTCTTCTGCCCTGCGGGTGTCGTGCGAGGCACGATAGATGTTTCCCATCAGGGCTGTGGCAAGGTAATAATACTCTACGTCCTTGTTTTTTCTGGCATCGGCATCCAGATACTGAGCCGTCACGATGGCACGGAACAGATGTTTCTGCTTGATGTCGTAGAAACCCTCGTTGGTTTTCGTCTTGTAGTACGACTTCCAGTCATTCGTGCTCTTCAGATATTCCTCAAAGGCATGTGCATGCTGGTAGAAAGCACTGTCGTCGCCCTTGTCATAGAGGACACGGAACTGACGGTACATTTGCGAGGCCTTCTTACTCTCTTCTGTCGCCCATGCCCCCTGTGCAACTGCGCACAGCAGGATGAGAAGAACTGATAACGTCTTTTTCATTATTGGAAGGTGAAGTTTGTTTTCTCCACGCTGTAGCCATAGATGGTCTTGAAGTCATTCTTCATGGAGATGACGGTGTATCCGGCCTCGCGCCATTTCGCCTCACGACGGGCACCCTCTGCAAGGTCGGCATGGTCGCGGGCATCGTCATCAGCCACGAGCATGAAGGTGGCGGTGCGGTACTTCGGGTTGCCCATGCAGTAGTTGTGCATGGCACAGTCGCCGCTGCTGTTGCCGAACGACAATACGGGCTGCTTGCCAATCTCCTGACTGATCTGCCGCACCTTGTTGGTCTTCAGATTCTTGATGATGAGGCTGTCCGTGCGTATCAGATACTCATCCTTGCCCATGGTGTAGTCGACACCGACGTTATCGCCCTGTTTGTTGGAACTGAGGCACACGTCCATGCCAATGACCCTGTTGGGCTCGATGCCAATCGATTCCACCAGGGAACGACAGATGAAACGGTCGGAACCGGACACGACGTAATAGGTGAAGCCGTTGTCTTTCAGGTAGTCGAACACCTCCAGCATGGGCTTGTAGAAGCTCTCAGCATAGGTCATTCCCTTGAATCCGTTAGCCGGAGTGGCAGCATATTTTTTTACGTAGGTGTCGAACTCTTTGAGCGTCATGCCAGCGTAAGCCTTGGCGGCTGCATAGGCGTGAATCATGTCGAAGTGGTCGGGCAGTTTCTTGCCGTTACGCACGAAATCGCGGATGTCCTGTGCTGCTTGGCGCACATCATCGGGAGCCTTGTCCTTGTACGTGGGATCATCCAAGGCTCTGTATTCCAATAGGTTGTACTCAAAGTATGTGGGATAGAGTTCGCCGATGAACGTGCCGTCCATATCGAACGTGGCAATGCGGTCCTCCTCCTTGATGTAGTTGCTGGAGTTCGGGTTGGTCACGTCCTCGACATACGCCTTCAATGTCGTCAATGCCTCACATTGGTTCCACAGGGTGAAATACTCTTTCGGTGTTGGCGGTGTTACCGATTTCTTATCATCATCCTTGCTGCACGATGTCAGCAATGGCCCTTGTGCCACCACGCACATCAAGGCGAGAATAAGGAAAAAATGCTTCTTTATCATATTTTTTGTTGTGGTTAGTGTATTTATAATTTGCAAAGGTACATAATTTCAAACATAACACCGACAAAAAAGTCGATTTTAACATAATTTTAAGCCGAATGAGCGTTGGACCGGAATGGTCCAGCTGAGCATAGCTTTACTTACGTACGGTGAAGGGTGTACGGGAGGGGTCGTTGATGATGCGTGCGGCATGGCGGCCGTCGAAGCGCGTGGGGGCGATGATGAATTCGGGGACGTTGAACGACAGGAAACGGTCGCGATAGAACTGGCGGGGATTGCGCTGAGGCAGCATAAAGGCCTTGCTGACGCGGCCGTCGGCATCGACGTGACAGAAATAGGGACGGGTGAAGAGACCGTCGTCGCGGCGGGAACTGACGACGAGCCAGCGGGAGTTGGCGGTCCAGTTGTGGAACGATTCCGTGTCGTCGGAGTTGGCCGCGGTCATAGGACGGCTCTCACCGGTAGTGAGGTCGAGGAGCCAGAGGTCGGCCTCGTGGTGCCAGATGCTGAACTGTCCGTAGTCGGAGAGCGTGTAGCACAGGAAACGACCGTTGTAGGAGGGTCGGGGGAAGGAGATAGATTTTTGTTGAGCTGCGGCATCGATGATGGTGTCTATATGGTCGCCGAAGGTTCCTGTGGCAGGGTCGAAATCGATGCGGCAGAGGTTATAGCGAATGGAGTCGAGTAGGACCGAAGATTGCTCAGATTGATTGGTTTCGGGGATGGCGCGCGCGGCACAGAAATAGAGCGACCGCCCGTCGGCCGAGAAGACGGGGAAGGTCTCGAAGATGGAGTCCTGTTTGAGCAGGGGCGAGAGGATGAGCTCGTTTTTCTCAACATCGTAGACCTGAACATCGGAGGCTTCATCGAAGACCTCGATGCGGTTGGGGTCGGCACTATGGAAGAGTTGACGCGTGGTGTTGGTGGAATAGGCGATATAGCGGCCCGACGGATGCCAGTAAGGATAGACGCAGAGGCCGAGGGTCTGTGGGGTCTTGGTGTCGTAGGCAGCCATTGACCATTGACCATTGACCATTGACCTTTGACCATTATGTCGTAGCAGGGTGGCACCATGCGGGCCACGGATGTGGAGGCTCATGTCGGCGGGGTTGCCGCGGTTGAAGCTGTGGCAGTTGACGCAGCCCTCGAACTGGGTATTTTCAATCAGCGCACGCTCGTCGAACGACGAGAGGTCGCGTTCGTAGATACCCATTTTGCTCCATACCTCGTAGCCCGGTGCTATCAGGCGGTAGCAGAGACCGTAGTCGATACTGTCGGGGCTGACGTAGAGGACGAAGGGACGGTAGGTGTGCCAGCCGTCGTCGTATTTGGCGGAAACGGTGACGGTGAGCGAGTCGCCGGGGGTATCGCCAAGTAACGTGTGCCAGTCATCAAGGTCGAAATCGACGGCATCGTCGCCCTGACTGTGCAATTCGTGTCCGTGACGGTCGGTAATGACGGCATCGATGCGCAAGGCTGTCTCGTCGGCCATATTGAAGTTGAGCGGGGCGATATTGACGGGTATGGTGACACCGATGTAGTCGGGGTATATATCGGGCTGTGCGGCCTCTTGCTTCGCGTCGCTGACGGTTTCTGTGCAAGCGGCCAACAGCCAACAGCCAATAGCCAATAGCCAGCATCTATATAGAATTTTTTTCATTGCTTAGTGGACATGAATTGATTGAAGCGTTCGCGGTCGCCCGTCAGCATATAGTAAGCCAAGAGGTATTGATAGGCCATGCGATTGTCAGGATTGCGGGAATAGAGGCTTTCGAGCATCTCGGGGGTCGTATGGTCGCTGAAGTAGCTGTCATCCTTGTAGTTCCACTGGCGCAGGTGCCCGTATTCGGGATGTTTGGCAATGGCCTCTTCATTACCCAACAGCGGGAGGGTCTCGTTGGCCCAGTCACGATAGAAGAGGGTCTTCTGCAGGGCCATGAGGTATTTGCGGGCCACCTCGTACTGGCCGTTGATGAGATTGGTCTGTGCCAGACGCTGGTAACAGCGACCGCTCTTCTGGAAGTCGAGAATGGCCTCCTGAGCCTCGAATACCGTTCGCTGGGCAACATTGATCATGCCCAGCTGGTAGAAGGCCTCAGCGGTGGGCAGAGGGCTTGTGGCATCTTCCTTGACGTCGGGCAACAGACCCGCTATGCCATTCTGATTGAAATTACCCATTTGTTCCAAGAGCATACCGTTCATTGCCAAGGCTAGATTCTGTACCGTCACACCGATTTGATTGTTGGGCTTTTCGGCACTGATGGTCTGAAGGATGCGGTTCCACTGCTGGTGGCGCGCCATGAAGTCGTATTGCATCACCTTCTCGGCCTTGATATTGGCGTTTTTCCAGACAAAAGAGCCCATGATGATGGCTACGATTGCAAAGGAGAGGTAAGGGGTGAGAGATGAGAGGTGAGAGAAATGTACCTGGCGACGACGGATTAGAAAATTCAACCCGAAAATCACCCAAATAGACAGGGCTGCTCCCCAAAGGAGCCACGGAAATACGGTGGGATAGCGGTGGTAGTGTATGCCGGTCCAGAGACTGTCGATGGGTATGGGGAAACATACGGGGCCTATCAGGAAGTAGAGTAGGGGAATGGCGACGATGAGCAGTATGCGGCATGTCCATCCTTTTGACAATGATACGATAACCCAGACTATGAGCAATGTAATCAGGACTGCCCAGACACCACTCATCAGTGCATTCTCGTCGAGCAGATAAAGCCACAGCAGGAACGAAGGTACAAAGGTCAGGCCGTAGGACCATTGACCATTGACCATTGACCATTGACCATTGGATAGCCGGAGGGTTAGGAGTTGTATCACCGAGAGCAGAATGGCAATGATGGCAGCGCCTACCCAGGCATAGAGGAAGAACTGCGTACAGAAACGCCCGAGCAGGTCGGCGATGCCTCCGGGTTGCCTGACAATCTCCCACACATACGTGCTATCGAAGAGGAAAATCTGGTACTGCTCCTGATAGTGCAGATGATGCGGATAGGTCAGTCCGAAAAAGATGAGGACAGCCACACCGAACAGACTACTTGTCAAATACTTTACTGAATTCATCGACACTGATTTTAACCGGTTCCACCATGAATTCCGGACGGTTGTAACTCTTCAGCAGGAAGGTGTTGTGTTCGGGGTCTTCCTGTGGTAGCATAAAGGCCTTTTCAAACTTCCCATCGTGGAAATAGGAGAAATAGACGCGGCAGAAATTGCCATCGTCACGACGACTGGCAACCATAATCCAATGGCCATTGCTCGACCATGAAGGATAGCTGTCGGGGCGGCCTTCACTATTGACGTTGGTCATATCAAGGAAAGTCGGATTTTGTGTATGAGCCGCTATCGAATCCTGGTCCAGCGGCATACAAACGATATCACCATCGTTGTGACGGATATGGAAACAACCATACTGACCCAGGGCAAAGAGCAGATAACGCCCATCGGGACTGACACGTGGCAAGGTAACACTCTTGTCGTTCCCGGCAGCGTCGTACACCAGTTCTTCGTCACCGAAATTGTGCGTTGCCACGTCGAACGAACGGCGATAGAGGTTGTATTGCACTTTCGGGTAGGTGGTACGGATATCTTTGTCGTGCATCTCTTCAGGCAGTGGAATCGTCTTGCAGTAATAGAGCCATTTGCCGTCGGGCGACCAAGTAGGATACACCTCCAAGAGCGTGGAATCGTTGCTGACGACCTGCACCGAATCGGTCTCCACATCGTAGAGAATCAGGTCGCTCTCCAGGTCGTAAACCTCAATCTTGTTGGGATTGAGTGTATGGAATCCCTGTCGTGTCTTGTTCGTCGAGAAGGCTATCAGCTTGGCGGTAGGATGCCATGCGGGATAGACACCCGAGGAGATGGTATAGTCGCGCTTCAGGTTGACTCTTGAAATCTTGCCGTCGTTCACCAATACGGTACCGCTATTGGCAAGACGCACGTGGAAGAGCATATTGTCGGTCTTGTAGTTCTGATAGCTGTGACAGTTGATACACTGACCGATCTTCCTGTTATTCATGGTGATCTCGTTGTTGAAGATCTGCGTCTCTTCGAACGTGGTGAGGTTACGCTGGGCGATTTCCATGAAGGTCCAGGCAACATACGACGGTTCGATGAGGCGGTACGAGATATAATCATCGATGGGTTCCTTCGCCACATGTATCTCAAAGGGATTGAACGACAGCCATTCCCCCTTCTGTTGCCCCCAAACCTCGACCTTGATGCTCTTGCCCTTTGCCGTGTTGAGCATCTCGTGCCATTCCTCCTCGGGAATCTGCACCTTTACGCCTTTACCGTAGGTCTGTTGTTGCCCGTCTGGCGTGGTGATACGAGCCACGCATGCCTCGTATTCATCAGCTGGGAGCATGAAGTTGAGCGGTGCGATATTGTAAGGCACGGTGACATTGCAATAGTCGGGATAGATGGCCGGCAGACTCTTGACCTCCTTACTGGAAGAAGGCACATCGGGGTGATTCGCACACGATGACAAGAATAAAAGTAAAAAGGTAAAAAGGTAAAGAGGTAAAAACACTTTCACCCAATTTCTTTCCTTGTAACTATTACTTGCTTTCATATTTTTTACTTTTTTACTTTTTTCATTATGACTGTACTTCATGACCGGTATAGCCGTTTAAAACAGGAACTTTTTTGCCAAAGATGTTGTACCACCAGTAGGTGTCTCCCCATTCCTTACGCATGCCTTCACCAACTTGATCGATAGTCATATCAGGCTTTACCCGACTTTCAAGATCCTTCCAGAACCGCTTATAGCGGTCATAGACTGTCTGTTCTACGGGGAGCATCATGCGTTTCTTTTCAGGAGCCTTGTCCATAAATAGGATATAGGCCTCTTGTGCATGCAAGGGAAATTCCTCGTCCATGTGCGTCTTCACATAATTGCGCAGCGAAGACCAGAAACGACGGGAGTCGCAGCGTAGCATGGAATAGAACAATGCCTGTTCCGAAACAGCCTTGCTAATGGAGTCGGACCAGAGGCTGATGGTGTTGACGATATAGCTGTCGCTGTTCTCAACGCCAGTGAGTTCATCGGGGAAGGCTTTCTCCAGTTCCTTGACTTTTTCCGTAACCGGAGACGGCTGCCAATCATCATAAAACAGATGGTGGTGCAGCTGGGTGGTATAGCGTTCTACCAGTTCTTTGTCTCCGCAAGCCAAGGCACAGCGGGAGAGCATCTTCAGGTAGAAGGGTGAGAAACCTGCTTGTATGGCATTCTCGAAATTCAGGCGGATGGCTTCATTCATCATGCCGTAGTTGTAATAGACCAGCGGTGAAGCAATATCCAGAAGGGTGACATGGAGAGAATCGGGGTTATAGAGCGGATAACTACTGTTACCCAATTTAAACGAACGGTCGAACAGCCCGCCTTCGTTTGTCAGGGCGATGTTCTTGAGAAAAACCATCGTAGTAGTAGGTTTAGGGCTCTCGGTTGCAATACTAAGCACCCCCTGCCAGTTGTCGTCTTCGGCATAGCGTACCATGCGCATCTCGTTGATGTAGTTCTTGTCGTAGAACTTCAGTGACGAGGTAAAGACGATGCCGGCAACGGCACATAATACTGGAATCATTGACCATTGACCTTTGACCTTTGACCATTGACCATTGACCATTGACCATTGGCCTTTAGTAGTCAGGTAGTGACCCACCATCGCGATTCCGACAGAAACGGCTCCCAGCACCCAGAATGGGATGGACAGATGCTCGCTGCTGTCGCTTGGGATGATGAAGCGGGGCAAGCCTGCAAATACAACATCGTCGAATCTCAGGTTCGAATAGAATTGGGTATGCCAGATATTGGCGGTAAAGAGGAGCAATACAATGCCCACAAGTTCGCGCCATGTTGGTTTTTCGCAAAGTGCCAGACAAAGCACGAACAGCATGGCAAACCACCCTAACACCGGGTAGATGCAAAAGCCTATCAGATACCAGGCCAGATGCCATTTACGCGGTGTCTGGCGTGCTGCCCACAAGAGCAGCAGCATGATGAGATAAGCTACCGACTGCGAGAACCAATAGCCTCTGATGGTAGATATATATACCCAATAGCCCAAATCGACAATAGAGGTGAGCAGGCAAGCTACAGGCAAGAGCATCAGTGCTGATGCACTGGATTTTAAGCGGAATGCTTTGGCTCCCACTATGAAGATAAGCGTCCAGATAGCTATTAGGACGGCTGATCCTACTGCCGGATGATAGAAAAGCTGTGTGAGCCATGCTCCCACATACTGCATCAGGCCAAAGGGCTTCTGCATCAGGGCGTGGAAGAAGGGTGTTCCGAAGAGGAACTCCGAACGGTCGTGAGCCGTATAGAATACCTCTTGATTGATATATAAGATATAAATGACAAATGCTATGTAGGCCAATAGACTTCCTAAAAAGATGGCCCTGGATATCTTGTTTTCTTTATTCATTGTTGTTACTTTACTTTTCGATGCAAAGGTAGTAACAATATTCAAAAAAGCCAAACTTTTTCCTGAAAAACTTGATGTCTTTAATAATATAAAAGAGGGTGTGCCTATTTGGCGCACCCTCTAATAAAGCATTTACATCAAACTCTATTTTGTTACGGGTCTAACAGAAACTCCGAAACTGGTACTCAGATTGTTGTAGATGTCCAGAGAATTATACTGACCATGCTGGAAAATCAACATGTTCGGCATATTTTCAGAACTACCAATAGATCCTTCTGAACCATTAAGCTGCTCTGCCATTGAGGGGAAATTGTAAGTACCGGTAATCTCTCCAGTAGCATAATAGCCTGCATTTCCGTTTCCATACCATTGGTCTTTGTAACGGAAGCCTGCAGCGGGCAAGAAGATGCTGTTGCTATTGCCTTCGACTTTGCTGGAGACTCTATATCCATTTCCAACAAATTCCCATTTGCAATACTCAAGCAACTCTACGAAATCAGCGGTGGATGGCATTCTCCAGTTGCCACCCCAATTTGCAGTAGCAGGATCATGGCTGGCATCTGAAATAATGCTATAGACAGGAACGAAGTGTAAGTTGTTTTTCTTCTTGTCATCAAGTCTGTCTTTCGGAGCATTTCCAATAACACCACCAGTATAGTCCTTACGAATCGTATTGCCAAACAGGTCTTTTACTTCAGCATAATTGTTTGCTAGCCCTGAGAAATAATACGAGACTTGTGTTAAGCCAATTTCTTCGATATTGAGTTTAGATACTTTTTCGTATTGATACTTCTTAAAATAATCTAATGTGTCCTGGAGGGTTACATCACGATCTTTAATTTTAAGAACATCTTTAAGATTCGGATATCTCTCAATATACTCACCATCCTCATTCAGATTAATGATGAGCTGAAATTCTTCATTTTCGAGTGTTGCCTCAAGGAGTTTTGTATAAGACTTACTTCTGAGATCAGCCAACTTAACCTTTACGAATGAAAGAATTGCTTCCCTTATTTTTACATCTTCAGTTATGGACGATGTGTTAATAAGCTTAGACTCTTCAAGTTTGACAATACTTGTTGTGTCACAAACAGTACCATCATCCTTCTTCTCTCCTTGGTACAATTTAAACAAAGTAGATACAGGTGTTTCCTCTGTTACATTCAAATATGATAGGTCATCGGTTGCCTGAACTTGGTTTCCTGTGGCATCTCCCCAAACGAAGAGAATACCATTATCAGACTCTGAAGTTGCACCAACATTCATATTAGCCCACTTGGTACCACTGGGAAGTCCCAAATCTACAGCCTGACCTGCATTTTTGATACTACTGGTGTTTGCTGTATATTTGGCGTCCACAGAATTTTCCTCAATCTTGTCACTACAAGCCACGAACACGCTTGATGTGATAAGTGCGGTAATTGCGAGCTTACTTAAATTCATTAATTGTTTCATTATAACGATGTTTTAATATTATACATATAAGAACTTATTATTCCTCATAGTAAACGGTCTTGAGCAGCATAGAGCCACTATACAGCATGAGGTCGAGGTCACGGCCTTCACCACCCTTGGCACATTCATTTGCCATTGTCTGAGTGATAGGAAGCTCGTTCAAGCCATCCACCCACTTAACATGATCGTAATAAGTGTTACTCCACCAACCGTTCATGACCTTCAGGTCAAAGTCGGGAGTTACATTTGCTACATCAAAGATTAGCGTCTTCAGGCCGAAGTAAACTTCATCGGGAATGGTGGGCAGATGTGCACCTTCGGTAGAACTGAAACGCATGGCTGCAGCATCCCAAGCACCAGGTACGAACGGCTCTTGCGGATTCTCTGCCTTTTCATCATCTGGTCTGTTAGGATCACCATAGATATAGTACTTCACGAGCGGGTTAGAGATTTTTTCACACTTTACGGGGTAAACAGCAACAAGCTCTGTACCATCAGGACAAATAGCAGTAAGCTTAATGTCATAATCAGTGGTAATGTAATCACCATTCTCATTCCAATTAACCTTCATTTTCTTCGATGCGAAGTTTCCAATTAATTCCTTACCGGCGAAATCCCACTTTGCATTGACGGGAGCAGAGGTTTGACAGGTAATAACGTTACCGAATTCACCTTCTTTTTCAGGAGCCACCTTAGGACCATAGGTTTTATAGATGGCTTTGACGGTAATAGTTCCAGTGCTATTGATATGCTTTAAAGCGATGCTCGGCAGGGTAGTAGCTCCATCGCCAAGTTCATACCTGTAGAATGCAGAACTTCTCTGAATTTTCTTAAAGTTTGCACCATCGAAGGATACCATCCAACATGTGTCAGCAACGGTCTCTGCGTCAAAATAAATGGTGACACCCTCGCAGTCTTTGACATCAACGTTCTCCGCCAAGACAACTGGTGTCTCTGGGGCAGCCGTATAGGTCTTCAGACCCGCAATCGGAGCTACCTTGTCAACAATAACTGTAGACATTGCCTTGAGCTCCTCAACAGTGATGTGATCGCCATTATTGATTTTCTCATGAACAGGATCGCAGGCAAAAAGCACACCTACTGCGGCAATTAACAAATATATCTTTTTCATATTGTTTCATTTAATAATATTAGTACATAACTCTATAGGTATACTCATTAGCAGGAGTATGTTTCGGATCATCGTCTCCGCCCCATCCTGGGTTCTGCTTCATCGCACCGTTCATCAGGGTCATCTGAGCCTGAGGCTTAGGCAAGAAACCGTTGGTGTCTGCATAACGCTTCGCCCAACCGGCCTTGGTCATGTGTTCCATAACCCTGCTGTTCTTCTTGCCGAGGCATGTAATTTGTTGACCACTCTGAGCCTGAAGAGCCTTGGCAGCGTATGAACCTTCGCCAGAGTCGATACCTGACCAACGACGCATATCGTTGAAACGAATACCCTCCAATGCGAACTCCCAGCGGCGCTCATTCTGAACAGCCTTCAAAGAGTAAGCTGTCGTAGGTACACCAGCACGTTTCTGAACCTGGTTCATGTAGGAAGCCTCACCTGTGAGCTCGGTCAGCATCAGCAGCACGTCGGCATAACGCATCAGGTAGAAGTCCTCGAAGTGGTCACCCTGTTGCGGATTGTCAAGTGAACTGGAGGAATAGCCAGGAGCCTTTTTCCACCATGAATCATTATCTGCAGGATTGGCGTCAAGGTTCACGTCAGCGTACTTCTTGACAGCATAGCCGGACTCCTCGCAGTCGTCCTTCTCATAAGTATAGCTCTCGAGTTCATTATCGAGGTCAATCAAAGTAGCCTTCTTGCGTTTGTCAGTGTAGTTACCAGCCTGCTCTGCAGCAGTCCAATCGTTCCAGATGTTGCATGAAGGAGTACCCTGACCCCAACCCTGGTTGAATGGATAAGTCTTGTCGCGCTTACCATTGTCATTGGTAGCACCATTACGAAGACCCCAGAAGCAAGAGAGGTAGTTTGAATACATACGCGGGTTGTTATAGGTACCACCGATAGCCCACTTAGAAGCATTCATGAACTGAATCTGGAAGATTTCCTCGGTGTTGCCGTTACCCATGCCTGGCTGGTCGAAGCAGTTCTCACGCTTCATGTCAGCGATGAACGCATAAGCATGTCCTTTACCATCTTTTGCCTCATCATAGAGAAGGCTGTTTGAATACTGCCAAAGTGAACGGAAATCCTCACAGAGCTTGTAACGACCGCTGGCAACGATATCCTTAAGGGCAGCTACAACATCAGACTGAGAAATCTTATCAACCGAGCAACCTTCCTGCTTGATAGCCTCACCAGTGCGGTCTTTGAGCTCGATAGCGGGACCTGAGCCATTAGCTAGTTCACCAGCTTTCTTATAGAAGCCAGCCCAGAACATGTAGGCACGTGCAAGGAAAGCCTCGGCAGCATACCTGTTGGCATGGCCATCACCATTGATACCATATCCTGATGCTACGTTCATGAGGTTCGTGCCAGACACAAAGTCAGCGATAATCTGAGGATAGATTACCTCACCAGCACTTACCTCATTCTGCATGTCGTCAGTAACGGTAGTAGAGGTGATCAGAGGTACGTCACCGTACATCTGGGTCAGCAAGAGCGTATAGAAACCGCGCATGAAAAAGCCCTCACCAAGGAGCTGTTTGCGCTGTGCATTTTCTTTGCCACCAGCCCAGTTCACGTTATCGATGGTCTCAATCTGGTTGTTAGCACGGGAGATACCGCCATAGAGCAGGATGAAATCCTGTTCATACTGGTTGGCACTTGCCGTTGTAAAGTGATGGAGTGACTTTGCCACATTGTCCTGCAAACCGCCACTTCCGTAGCAGTCGTCAGACATAAGACACCACCAATAGAATGGATTGTTCAATATACCGCTTTGGTCACCGCCACCCAGTGTATTCATAATACTATAGGTAGCTGCATTCAAAGCTTCTACATCTGCTGGTTTACCAGGGAAAGTTGCTGCAGTCAACTCTGTAACACGTGGATCTGTGTCCAGATTATCGTTACAAGCTGTAAACAAAGTTGCTGCAGACAAAACAGCTAATGATAAAATATATTTCTTCATAACTTAATTGTCGAATTAGAATTTAATACTTGCACCTACCAAATATGTACGAGATGGCGGGTAGAGACCCAGGTCGATACCAGAAGCCCAACCATTACCACCTGCTGAGTTACCAACCTCAGGATCGAGACCGGTGTAACTGGTGAAGGTGTAGAGGTTCTGAGCCTGAACATAGAAACGAAGCTGCTGGAACGGACAAGCCTTCCAGAGATGCTTGAAGTCGTAACCGAGGGTGATAGTCTTGATCTTAAAGTAGTCGGCATCTTCCATGTAACGGGTAGAAACCCAGTTCGTGTTCTCACTACCAGTACTTGTAATACGTGGCTGGTTGCCAGAAGTACCCTCACCAACCCAACGATTCAGGATCGTAGTGTCATAGTTCTGATAAGGAGCATCACTGAATGAACGGTAAGAACGCATAATCTGCATACCGAATGCACCGGCACCGTTTACAGCGAAGTCGAAGCCCTTCCATGTGCAGCCGAGGTTGACACCCAGCATCACATCGGGGTTAGGATTACCAATCTCATGACGGTCACAAGTTTGACCTTCTGAATAGGTAATCACACCGTCACCGTTCCAGTCATCCCAGATGAGGTCACCGGGCTGTGCGCCGTCAAGAACTGCCTTTCCGGCCTTACGTGCAGCATCAATCTCATCCTGATTCTGCCAAACACCGCTGTATGACATGCCGTAGAAGTAACCGATGGGCTTACCTTCTTCAGCACGATAGACGTACTCAGTACCCTGTGAGAGGACGCCGCTAGGACCATTGATGTAGTGGTTGTCGTTAGCGATACGCGTTACCTCGTTCTTGTTGGTGGTAAAGTTTACACTGGCGTTGTAACGGAAGTCCTTACCAATTCTGTCATTCCAAGAGAGGGCGATCTCAACACCCGTATTCTTCACGTCACCACCATTGATGGCAGCGGGATTAGTACCATAGATGGCCAGCAGGTTACCTCCGATAAGCCAGTCCTTAGTGGTCTTCTTATACCAGTCGAAAACCAAACCTAAACGGCTGTTGAGGAAACGAGCGTCGAAACCGAAGTCGAGCTGCTCAGAAGTCTCCCAAGTCAGGTCAGGATTCGGTACGATATTAGCGTAGGCACCGGTATTGGGCGTTCCGCTAGTTGAGGTCTTGATGTCAGAACCGAATTTATAACCGCTGTCGCCAGATTCACCTGACAGGGCGATGGTAGCAAGATATTGGTACTTGCTGATATCTTTGTTACCGTTCTGTCCCCAAGATGCACGAATCTTGAAGAAGTCGAGCCAACTCTTGGTCTTCTCCATGAATTTCTCGTTGGTGACTACCCAACCTGCAGATACAGAGGGGAACCAACCCCAGCGCTTACCGTCAGTGAAGATACTTGAACCATCATAACGCAGGGTAACAGTAGCCATATAGGTCTCGTTCCAGTCCCAAGTAACACGACCGAACCAAGAAGCGAGATACTCCTCGTCATTGGGCTTACCAGTCAAAGTAAGATCGGTAGCATTTAACAACTTGAAGTTTGACAACCATGCAGAATCCCAACCCTTCAGCGTTGCGAGCTGCTCACCATAATTAACCTTGTTAGATCCACCGATGTTATAGCTCCAAGCGGTGCTCTGGTAGCTCTGACCAACCATGGCGCTGATCTTGTGACCAGAAATGATAGGAAGATCATAGGTAAGGGTGTTTTCAATAGACCAGTTGGTGTTCAACCATGCACTCTGGGAAACACTATAGACAACTGATGTGGCATTACCATAACCAGAAGAACGTGGCTCGTTATAGTTACGATATGAACCAGAACCCCAGTTGTAGTTGAACTGAGAGCGGAGTCTCAGACCCTTGATAGGCTGAATAACGGCGAAAGCAGTAGCACTGGTATTGACGCTGCGGCTCTCTGCCATAGAGTTGAAACCACCATGAGAGAGGTTCTCCCATGGGTTGCTGAACAGAGAAGAGTTCCAGCCTTTACCATACTTCACATTACCGTCAAAATCCTGATAGGAATATATTTCGCCATTGTAAGCGTACTGTGGCATAAGCGGAGTGGTCTGGAGCAAGCTGTGGATATAGCTCCAGTACATACCATCCTCAGCCAGGTCGTGGTTCCTGTTGTAGCTGATAGAAATATTCTCACCGATGGTGATGGCATCGAAGTCCTTAGCCTTCAAGAGCACATGATCGCTGTTCAGACGGATCGTGTGGCGCTTGTAGTAAGAAGCCTCACTTGCACCCATGATACCTTCGTTGCCGGTATAGGTATAAGACATGTTAAACTTAGACATGTCGGTACCACCAGTCAGGGTGATAGAATGGTTGTTCTGCAGGGCATTCTTGTTCTCGAACTTACCCCACCAGTCAGTGCCTGACCAACCACTGTTAACCTTGGTGATAATGTCTTGGGGAACAAAGCCTGCCCAATCCATCTTAGCACCTGAAGTGTTGAAGGTGTATTCGTCAAGGATGGTCATGAACTGTGAAGCATTGAGCAGCTGCGGGCGCTTGTAAGCATTTGACCAACCCATAGCACCATTGTAGCTAATCTCAATCTTACCAGCCTTACCCTGCTTGGTAGTAACGAGGATAACGCCGTTTGCAGCACGGGCACCATAGATGGCTGCCGATGCAGCGTCCTTCAAAATATCGATGCTCTCAATATCAGCGGGGTTGATGTCATCAAGGCTACCACCTGCTACACCGTCGATGACGTAAAGAGGTGCGGAGTTACCGGTGGTACCGATACCACGGATGTAAACCTTGTAACCCTTACCGGGCTGTGAAGATGCTTGAGTAATCTGCACACCAGGAGTGCTTGACTGCATGGCTTCCAGTGCGTTCGTAGTGTTCAGTTTGGCGATGTCCTCACCCTTTACCTGAACGGTAGCACCGGTCAACAACTTTTTCTTCTGCACACCGTAACCCACAACGACGACTTCCTCCAGTGCGGTGTTGTCTTCCTGCAGGGTTACATTGAAAGAACTCTGACTGCCAGTGGCAATCTCCTGAGTAGTGTAGCCGATGTAGCTGATGACCAGCGTAGCACCGGGCTTCACGTTGAGCGTAAAGTTACCGTCGAGATCTGTTACTGTACCATTGGTGGTACCCTTTTCAACGATACTTGCACCAATCACGGGACCCTGAGCGTCAGAGACGGTACCCGTAATCTTCTTCGTCGACTGTTGAACAGCCTGTACCGAATTTTCAGCATTAGCTACTAATGGTGAGTACATTCCTAACAGGGAACATGCACCCATCAACAGCGCTGTTTTTCTGATTTTTTGATTCATACTTAAGTGTTTTCTTTATAAATTAGTTGTAATGAACTCAAACTTGGTTTAAGGTGGAAGCAATAACTTCCATGTAGTTAATACGACCTGCCTAGCAAGCATATTGCTGTCATTTAAGAGGTGTTGTTAAATTTCATAATTTTTTGGTTATTACTTAATTATTATAATGATTTTGGTTATTTTCAAGAAAACTCTTAGTTGCGGTGGTGCAAAATTAGGACATTTTAAGAAAATGGACTTTGTTTTGTGTTACAAATACTTTGCGAAATGTGCTAACATGTCTTATCAGTATGCTTCCCATATATAAAACCGGTGTTTTTCCTCTATTAGGAGCTTGTGTTTAATATTTATTTGGAATAGTTTTTTATGGCTTAATAACATGTGTTTTTACTTTCGTTTTTGTTCTTATGTCGCTGGCAATTTCGCGATCTCATCAATCGTAGGCTTTCGAGAGGTTGTATTCATAGACCATGCATTGTACACCATGCGGGCTTTCTCATATAAATTAAGGTGGAAATGCTTGATGTCTTCTTCTTCCACAGGCAGGCCGCCTCCAAAGATTTCTCCACGACATACAATCTTCACGCTTCTCCCGCTCGCCCCGATAAAGGCCAGCAGTGTCTGTGGCATCATGGTGGCTCCCTGTCGGTACGATAGTTACTCTTGCCATATCAGTTGTTTTTAGTTTAATGTTTGTAATTGGATGCAAAGGTAATCAAAATTTTAAAAATTGTCTATCCAATTTTATAAAAACACTATTCACTATTCATTATTTCTTGTAAATCACTCAATATCAGTATATTACAGAATGAATAGTAGTAATGAATAGTGCTCTGACTATTCATTATTTGTCTGATTTCGCTGTGATTATACCAATTCTCGCTTTCAAAAAAAGCGTGTTACTAATATTGAATAATGCAGGAAACACTTTGTCACACGTATGGTGACACTTTGTTTCTCTGCCAGTTACAACTTGTAACGAATTTCTTTGCTATCGCGTAACTTTCTAATATTTAGGATATTAACCTATTATATGGTAATAAATAATGTTGTAAAAAACGAAAAGATGAATGGTTATAAGTTTTACTTGTACTACTATTCATGCTATAATCCTTTAATTATCAGCAAATTACCTTTAATAATGAATAAATGAATAGTTTTTTTAAAATTTCTCCTTGATATATTTTTTAGTATCACATTTTTTTACTACCTTTGCAGGCAGAATGATAAAATACCTCCTGAAATGAAGACAAAAGAAACTGCACCACAGACCCGCGAACAGCTTTTTGCTGAGAAAGCCGCCAAGAATTATACCATTTGCCACTCACAGACATGCCCCCTGCGTGCACACTGCCTGAGGTGGCTGTTGCGCACCTATACGCTGCAAAGTCGCCGCATCACTACCTGCGTCAACCTCAATCATCCGGCGATGCAGACAGAAACGTGTCCAATGTATCGTAACGATCAGCCCATCCGCATGCCACTCGGCATTGCAAAGATGTATTATGACATGCCCCAGCGCATAGCCCATCCACTGAAGCAGCATCTCATTGAGTACTTCAATCGCAAGCGCTACTACGAATACCACAGCGGCTACCGTCCAGTGCCCCCTGTACACGAAGAGTACATTCGCCATGCTGCACAATCCTATGGATGGACTGGGCCCATCGAGTTTGGTAGCTATGTCGAGGATTATCTATGGTAATTAATCAATGAAGGTTCCCGTCGTAATCAATCTGAAGAGTCCCAGTGTAATCAATAAAGGCTCCCTCGTGGGGAGCCTTTATTGATATTAATAAGGTAGATACTTATTTCTTAAAGAGGTGTGGAATGAACTCGTGCAGGCCGCGGCGCCAGGTGAGGAATTCGTGGCCGGTGCCGGCAGACTCGCTGGAATCAACCTTGATGCCGAGTTCGCGCAGCTGCTTCACGATGTCACCGCTCTTGATGAAGTCATCAGAGCCCCAGTTCATATACATATAATGTATCTTCTTGTTGAACTCGTCGGCATTGGCAAAGACGCCATTGTAGGCGGTCTTTACGTCGAGACCGAAGATGGCACCGCTGAATGTGCCGAGCCAGGCGAACTTGTCGAGGTTCTGGAGCACGACGTCGAAGGTCTGGTGGCCACCCCAGCTCAAACCGGCCATGGCGCGGTTCTCACGGTCGCTCTTCGTGCGGAAGTTAGCGTCGATATATGGAATGAGGTCGTTGAGCAGGACGGGGTAGAAGGTAGCGCCATACTCTGAGCGTCCGGCCTGATTGTTGCCGCCGCCAAAGGGCTGCTTGATATCACCGCTCTCCATGACGACGAGCATAGGTACGGCCTCACCGCTGGCAATGGCGTTGTCCATGATGTGCTGCATCTTACCCTGGATGGCCCAGCTGGTCTCACCCTCGCCCATGCCATGCTGCAGGTAGAGCACGGGATAGCGCTTCTTGGCATTCTTGGCCAGCTCATATTCTGCTGGCGTATAAACCAGAGCATGCCTCCATTCTCCGAACTTCGAGTTGGGGCTGTGGTAATAG
The DNA here is from genome assembly GCA_902774925.1 of uncultured Prevotellaceae bacterium. Classification (GTDB taxonomy): domain Bacteria; phylum Bacteroidota; class Bacteroidia; order Bacteroidales; family Bacteroidaceae; genus Prevotella. Next base: position 46,518 of record CACYKE010000003.1, read on the forward strand.
ATGCTGCGGACCTGTCCGTGGGCGATGCCCTGCTGCGGTCGGTAGTAATCTCCCTCGGGACCCTCGGGAATCTCGATGCCGCCCGATTCGCGGTTGCAGCCGAAGAAGGTCTCTGAGGCGGGATCGATGAAGTTCACACCGTCGATATTCATGAAATAATAGTGGAATCCCACGGGCAGCGGGTCGGTGACGGCCATGAAACCGCCCTTGCCGTCGGGCTGCATGTCATATTTCTTGCTGCAGATGTCGACGACGACCTTGCGGGCCTGTGGAGCCTGGATGCGGAAATAGGCGCGGTGCTCCTTGTCAACCTTCGGGAATTCGTTGCCAGGGATGGCAGTCTCTGCGGTGACGGCATCGGCGGGAACCTCTATGCGCTTGGGCATATCAATATGCGGGCGCTTGGGTTCATAGCCCAGGAAACGAGCTACGGCCTCGCCGTAGCGGCATCCGAGTTCGCGATAGCCGGCGGCATCGAAATGCAGACGGTCAGGACCGTTGGTGCAGTCGTCGGAAGAGATGACCTGTGAGGTGTGGAGCGTCAGAGGCAGCTCGTCAATCTGTTTTTTGCAACCGATGCAGACGCCTTTGCCGCCAGCCTGGACGATGTTTCCTGCATAGAGGTTCACGTCCTCGGGTTTCAGTTTCAGGTCGCTGCAGAGGTTGTCGTAAACCTGCTTCACCATGCCTGCCCACTTCGGATCACCGGTGTTTGTCTCGCCCTGATGCATCAGGATACCTTTGATGACACCGTCCTTCTGAGCTTTCTTGGCCAGCGTGACCAGACGTTCGTAGGGATTGTTGTTATACGCTTCGAGCATACCTTTCATCCAGCCTGGAGCTTTCTTGATGTACGCAGAAATACTATCGGGAAGGAATCCTTTGATGTCGATACCGCCAATGGCAACGTGGATGACACCGATCTTGATGTTTTCGGGCAGCGAAGCTACGAGGGTGCGTCCGAACCAGTCGGCGGGGGTCAGTCCAGTGTTTGGACGACAGAGTGGGGGGATGGCCTCAGTCCACTCTCCCATCTTACGGGCTGGGAGTTTGTCCGTTGCGGGGTAATCTACTGCCGGCATCCACAGGAATCGTGGTCCGGGACTCTTCAGGTCCTGAGCTTCAGGACGTGCAGCACCTTCCATGTTCGACTGGCCGAAGCAGAGGAAGATGTAAAAATTAGGATCCTGCGCGTGTGCGCCTAACGCACACAGGCAAAAAAACAGGGTTAATAACTTTTTCATAATTTTTTGTTATTTTCGTTGTTGATTGTTATAACGCTTGCAAAGTTAAGCATTATTTTGTTTCGAAGTAACATAATTACTTTTTGTAGTGTAACAAAATGCTTGTTAACTGTAATATTTGTTGTAATACGGGATAAATAATGAATTTCATGTTACATATAAAAAAGCTTATATCGTAGATAATGTCTAATTTTGCATTCGTAAAAACTCGGGCCAGTGGCCTTGGGCATCAAATTAGAATTCTTTTTCAAATCGCTTTATTTTTAAGTTAAGGCTTATAATAGTTAATAGTTACTAAGAGTTAGTAGTTTTGGTATGTAAAAACGACTGGGGGCCGATGCGAATCGCCTCCCATTTTTTTATATTATGTTCGCGCGCGAAATAGTCGTAAACATGGTGTTTTGCAGGTTCTAATTAGTAATATGAATGCTTTAAATGTATCGAAAAATGGCTAAAAAGCTAATTTTTTTAAGGGGTGTTACAAAAACGAAAAATCATGTTACAATCTATAAATAATAATTAAAATAATCGATGTACCTTTGCCCCGTCATTTGAATTTTAACTAACAAAAAAATAATTTATGAATCAAAATCTGTCAAAATGAAGAATCTAAAGCAACTGATCAGACAGACTCTTCCAACCATCTTGATGCTGGTGGCATTCTGCACAACAATGCAGGCTCAAAACGGCATCACGGTAACGGGTACAGTCACAGACGGTGCCGGGGATGCATTGATAGGCGCCTCGGTAGTAGTGAAGGGAAACACTTCAACAGGTACTGTGACTGATTTCGATGGTAACTTCCAACTGAAGGTGCCGTCGGAGTCGACGGTACTGGTGATTTCTTATGTGGGTATGACCACTAAGGAAGTCAAGATCGGCAAGCAGCGCAAGTTCGACGTTACGCTGTATGATGACACCCAGTTGGAAGAAGTCGTAGTAGTAGGCTACGGCCAACAAAAGAAAGCCTCAGTGGTGGGTGCTATTACCCAGACCACAGGTGAAGTTCTAGAACGTGCAGCCGGTATCGGTAGTGTCAGTGCGGCACTTACTGGTAACCTCCCCGGTGTTGCAACCATCGCTTCTACCGGTCAGCCCGGTGAAGAGGACCCGCGTATTTACATCCGTGGTGCAGCAGCTTGGAATACAGATGCTCAGCCTCTGATCCTCGTCGATGGTGTCGAGCGTGAAATCAAGTCTGTGGATGTTTCGTCCGTAGCTACGGTTTCTGTGTTGAAAGACGCCTCTGCTACAGCCGTGTATGGTGTGAAGGGTGCTAATGGTGTTGTCCTGATTACCACCAAGCGTGGTCAGGAAGGTAAGGCACGTATTGATGTCGGTTTCAACGCTACCCTGAAGGCCGTTTCGAAACTCCCCCGCAAGTATGACTCTTACGATGGCTATATGCTTCGCAACGAGGCACTCGAACACGAGCTTGCCATTGGCGGTGACGCTTCTTGGGCATATTATCGTCCACAGACCTTCATCAACAACTTCCGCAATCAAGACCGAACTGTTAAGCCGAACTATGATGCCAACGGCATTTTCCTCGGTGACTACAGCCAGGCAGAACGTTATCCAAACGTAGACTGGCAGGACGAGATGTTCAAGAGTACCGCTTTATCTTATAATGCCAACCTGAATATTTCCGGTGGTACGCAGTTCGTGAAGTATTTCGTGGCATTCGACTACCAGAACGAAGGTGATATGACCAAGATCTGGGATAACCATCAGGGTTATGAAGGCGGTTATGCTTACAATCGTCTGAATGTACGTTCAAATCTGGACTTCCAGATTACGAAGACTACTCAGTTCAGAGTCAACCTGGCTGGTTCTAATGCCCAGCAGAAGACCCCACGTTATTATTATGGTAATAGTGGTGAGTACTTCCAGCAGCAGAACTGGGCAGGTGCTTACGGTATGCCGCCCAACGTGTTCCCTGTACAGTTCTCAGACAACTCATGGGGTTACTATCCGTTGGTATCCAACGTTGCCAACTCTCCCATGAACGTTGCATTGTCAGGTTATGAGTTGAAAACCATCACACGTGTATTTACCGACTTTGCACTCGAGCAGAAACTCGATTTCATTACTAAGGGTCTTGTTGCACGTGGTACCATTTCTTGGGATAACCAGTTCAATGAAGGCGACCGTGGTATTACCCAGGCCGGTGGTGGTCACGCTACCAAGAGAATGTATATGCTTCCTGAGGACGGTGTGCTGCGTCCCGAAAACCAGATTTTCACGAATACCGGTTTCGATTTCTATGAAAAGGTGGACTGGGACATCGTTGCAGGTAGCGTAGGTAGTACCTATCGTGCTACGGAAATGTCACTCCAGCTCTTCTGGGGTCGTCAGTTCGGTGACCATAACGTCACTGCGATGGGTAACTGGAAACGTCGTATTGATGCAAGTGGTACCACACTTGAGAATCGTCGTGAGGACTGGGTGTTCCGTACTACCTATGATTATAAGAGCAAGTATTTTGCTGAGTTCAACGGTGCTTACAACGGTTCACAGAAGTTCTCTCCCGACAACCGCTTTGCATTCTTCTGTTCAGGAGCTGCAGGTTGGATGTTGTCTGAGGAACCCTTCATGAAGAAACTGAAGGACAAGGGAATCGTTGATATGTTTAAGATCCGTGGTTCTATCGGTGAGATTGGTGACGATAACGCTGGTGCTCGTTGGGCTTACATGAACCAGTGGGCAGTAACTGGCAAGGTCCATATGACTCTTACCGATGGTGAAAGTCCCTTCCAGGGCTATAAGGAGTCTGTTATTGCCTCTCCTGACTTGAAGTGGGCTACGGTGTCAAAGAAGAACCTCGGTTTCGACTACGCATTCCTGCATGGCATGTTTGCTGGTAGCTTTGACTGGTTCCGTGATGACCGCAAAGACATCTTCGTTTCCGGTGGCAACCGTTCTGTACCTTCTTACTATGGTGCAGGCACAGTCCCCGATATCAACAAGGGTGAGATTAAGAATACCGGTTTCGAATTTGAAGTTCGATTCAATAAGGTGCTGAAGAACAGTATGCGTTTCTGGGCAAATGCCAACTATACCTACGCGCACAATACTATTAAAATTAAGGATGACCCCGCATTGCTGCCGTCTTATCGTCGTGCTCAGGGTTATTCTCAGGGCCAATACGTTTCATTCATTGACAACGGCTATATTGGTACCTACGATGAACTCTACAGTACGCCAAAGCGTGAGAAGGACGATACACAGGTCTTGATTGGTGACCACTATATCGTTGACTTCAATGCTGATGGTGTCGTTGATGAAACATACGACCAGGCTCCATTCGGCTATACAGGTAACCCCGAACACACCTACAATGCCACTATCGGCTGGGAGTGGAAAGGCTGGAGCTGGTTCGCCCAGTTCTATGGTGTAACAGGCGTCACACGTGACGTTGGTATTACCTCTTTTAATAATAAACTGCTTACTGTATATGATAATGGTACTTGGTGGAATCCTGTCGATGGAAACGGTGAGGTCGTCGTACCACGCTTTACCACTCAGGTTGCCTACAATGACGGTACACAGTATCTCTACGACGGTTCCTATTTCCGTCTGAAGAATGTGGAGATTGCTTACACGTGGACAAAGGGTTGGATTAAGAGGCTTGGCTTCTCAAGTCTGAAGATTTACGTGAATGGTAACAACCTCTTCCTGATCACAAAGATGCCTGACGACCGCGAGAGTAACTACGGATGGAGTGGCGGTGGCGGTGCTTACCCGACTGTCAGACGTTATAACTTCGGATTCAAGCTTAACATTTAATTGCGATTATCTATTATGAAATACTATAATAATATCAAATCCTTTTCGTGTGGTTTGCTGCTCTTTCTGGTAGGCGCAGTTTCCTTCACTTCTTGTACCGACTGGCTGGACAAGGATCCGGATTCTATCGTTGCTGAGGATGAAGCATTCAAGAACTTCCGAAATTTCCAGGGTTATATCGAGGAAATCTATTCCTTGATTCCCAGTAAGGAGATGGTCAACTATTGTACCGCCTGGAACTTCGGTGATGACGCTGTCCATAACCCGGAAGGCTATGCACACATGGATCACCAGGTAGACCTGGGTAACTATCGTAACTGGTACACCAACAACCAGTGCTGGCTGAATGGTGCAAGAAGTTCTCTTTGGAGAAACTCTTGGTACTCTATCCGTAAGTGTAACATGGGTCTTGACAATCTCAAATCGCTTGTCGGAACGGATGAGGAGCGCGATATCCTGCGCGGACAGATGCTTTTCTTCCGTGCATGGTGGCATTTCGAGCTGATGTGCTATTTCGGTGGCCTGCCCTATATTGACCAGACTTTTGTAGATGGTCATATTCCCGAACTTCCCCGTCTGTCTTTCCAGGAGTGTGCATTGCGTTGTGCTCAAGACTTCGAAGAAGCATATAACCTTCTTCCCATGGACTCTAAGGAATGGGATGAGACACTTATCGCTCAGGACAATAATACCAAGAACAACAACTTCCTGCGTGTCAACAAGTTCATGGCTCTCTGCTACTTAGGCAAGTGCTACCTCTGGGCTGGTTCTCCGCTCATGAAGGAGTTTGAGAAATGGAATCAAGGTGGTCAGCCTGTTCTGTTGGGAGCAAGTCAGGGTGGTGCCAATGCCAAGACCTATGACTATGATGCGAAGTTCTGTAAATTGGCTGCCGAGGCTCTTGGTAAGGCGCTTGATTTGGTCAATAAAGGTCAGGTGGAATACCACCTCGCCACTTTCAAGTTCTCAAGCATCTACGATCATGAGAGACCTGAGTCAACAGTTGCTGAGGACGAGTTCTATTCAAACATCTTCTATACTGTCAAGCAAGGTTGGAAGATGCCGGGTGCTTGTGAGGCTATTTTCCGTGGTGCTCACCCTGGTGCGAACTCATCTAACTGGAACTGTGCCAAGATCTTTGGTCCGAAGGTTGCCGGTCTGGTGGAGCATGATAACATTATCCATCACCCCACAGGTAACCTGATTGACCAGTACGGTATGGCTAATGGTCAGCCCATCTATTTGGTAGAGAATGGTCACTATGTGATCAATCCAAAGGCTGAGTGGGATCCCACACATCCTTATAAAGGTCGCGACCCACGTTTCTATCATGATATTGTATTCGACGGTTTCCACTATGTTCTGAAGACCGATGGTTTGAATGCAGCTCAGAAAGAGCATGAATATTGCTCACTGTACACAAATGGTGCCATGCGTTCTGTCGATAACGGTAGTAGCACGGGTTACTTCATCCAGAAGCTGGTTCCTCACCAGTGTAATATTGGTGACAAGTGGTATGACTGGGGTTATAATCTCCAGACCTATCTCCCATATATGCGTCTGGCTGATGTCTATCTGATGTTTGCAGAGGCCATGGCAGGTTTTGCTACGGATATGTCGGAATTGAAACAATCGACGACCTATTGCCCCTCCATGTCGGCAGTTGGCGCCATCAATGCCCTTCGCGACCGCGTAGGTATGGAAAGTGTACAGGATAACTTCCTGGATACCCGTGAGCATTTCATTGATGAGGTACGCCGCGAACGTACGGTAGAACTTGCATTTGAGGGTTTCCGCTGGTGTGACCTTCAGCGTTGGCTCCTCCTGACAGAGGCTCCTTACACGGAGAAATACTCTCATGAGTTTGAGCGTATGCAGAAGGATTCCTGGTTCAAGAAGAACGATCCGAAGGATGCTGAAGTTGCTAATTTCCACAGGGAAAGTCTTATCAAACGTCCCTTGGAAGCAAAGCACTATTGGTTCCCGTTCCCGGAGAAGGATGTTTATCTGTATGAAGGTTTCAAACAGAACCCAGGATGGTAAGCAATGGAGAATTGAAAATGATAATTCTTTGACCTAAAGGAACAAAGCGTACTAAAGAAACGATTAGACAATTGAAGATTATGAAACATATGAAAACAAACATATTTCTTTTGGCCATGATGGCAGTATCGCCACTGACGGCTGGTGCCCAGACCGCTGACGACGCTGACTCTACAGTGGTGAAAAAGAAAGTCCATGTTGCATTCCGCGACGTAGATCCCGACCATCTTCTCGGAGGTGTTTCCTATGTCGATATGGAAGAGCTGTCGAAGAAGGACTATACACAAAGTAGTCTGGAAGACATGTATGGCCTTGTCGGCGGATGGAACGGCAACAACCTTTGGGGTATGGACAATGACCGTCTGGATAACAACGACAACGACAATATGCCGCTCGTGATCATTGACGGTGTAAAGCGTCCGTCCAACAACGTGCTACCTTCTGAGATTGAGCAGATTACCTTCCTGAAGGGCGCACAGGCTGTCGTGCTCTATGGTTCCAAGGGTGCCAAGGGTGCTATCCTGATTACCACCAAGCGTGGTAAGGTGGATGGCCTGCAGATTGATGCCAATGCCAACACCGGTTGGCACTTTGCCAAGGTGTTCCCGGAGTATTTAGGCTCTGCAGAGTATATGACACTCTTTAACGAAGCCACCTATAACGATGCTCTTGGTCAGGGTAATGCTGCCAATGTAAAGCTGCCGTACTCTCAGCAGGATATCTATAATCATGCTGCAGGTGTCAATCCCTACCGTTATCCCAATGTGAACTACTATTCTGACGAGTATATCCGCAAGGCGTATAACCGTTCAGAAGGAACGTTGGAGATTCAGGGTGGTGGTAAGCGTGCTCACTTCTACACCAACATCAACTACTACCGTGCTGAAGACCTTATCAACTTTGGTAAAGCCAAGGATAACTACACCGACCGCTTCAGCGTACGTGGTAACGTTGACCTTGTCGTGAACAAATTCATTACCGGTTGGGCAAACGTCAGTGCTACCTATTATAATGAATATAAGAACAAGGGTAATTTCTGGAGTGATGCGTCTAGTATGCGTCCCAACTTCCCGCAGGGCGCTGCTCCATTGATTCCTCTGACCATGGTCGATCCCAATGCCTCAAAGGCACTCGCTACCCTCGGCAAGTCACTGAACCTGCTGGATGGAATGTGGTTCCCTGGCGGTGGTACGGATGGTGCACAATCGAATGCCATTGCTGACTGTTACTTCGGCGGTGAGACACAGAAGGTCAGCCGTCAGTTCCAGTTCGATGCCGGTATCAACTATGACATGAACAAGTTCCTCAAGGGCTTGACTTTCAAGACGCTGTTCTCTATTGACTATGCTGCCAATTATGACTTGGCATACAACAATACGTATTCGCTGTTCTTCCCCACATGGAGTAACTATAACACAGGGGATGCCATTGTTGACATCAAACAGCCGAAGGATGAGGTGGTGACCGGTACGATGACCATGTCTAATTCAGCATATCGTCAGACCATCACTTGGAACGGTCATTTCGACTATGATAATACTTTTGCGGAAAAGCACCATGTAACGGGTATGCTGCTCGCCAGTATGTACACGACTACCAAGAGTGGCGAATATCACCGTTATGCCAATGCGAACTTAGGTCTTCAGGGCGGTTACGACTTCATGAGTCGCTACTTTGCCGAGGTTGGTCTGGCTGCTGTACATTCAGCCCGTCTTCCTGAGGGCAACCGTGGGGCCATCTCGTATTCTTTCACCCTCGGCTGGAACATTGCCAAGGAGAGTTTTATGAAGGACACCTTCGTTGACGACCTCATGCTTAGCGCATCCTATAGCAATCTGAATGATGACGCGGATGTCTATTATGGAAGCAAGTACTTCTATATCTACGATGCAGCATGGTCGGATGGCGGTACGGGCTATACATGGGCTGATGGTGCAAACTCTCACAATTCTACTTATTCTACAGTAGGTAGCAACCCTTCTCTTGACTACATTCATCGCAAGGAATTATCCGTTTCATTGCGCGGCTCGTTCTTCAACAAGTTGATCAGTACTGAGCTGACTTACTTCAATACGGACATGGATGGCTACATTATCCAGAACCCGACTTCGTATCCGTCACACTTGAAGAATGGTCTTAACAGTGGTAAGTTCTCCCCTGCATTGAACAACAATATTGCCAACCGCAAGGGTCTCGATTTCAGCATCAAAGCCCAGAAGCAGTTTGGTCAGGTGCATGCTGAACTCGGCTTCGTTGGTACTTATCTCAAGACCGAATGGAAGAAGTATGATGAAGTAGCCGATTCAAAGTCACCTTGGCTGAATTCTTCTAAGCAGCTTATGCACGAGGGTACCCCTCTTGATGTCATTCAAGGCTACAATTGTCTGGGTGTCTATACCATTGATGACTTTGATGTGAAGACGGACGACAACGGCAAGACTACCTATGAGTTGAAGGAGTTGGTAAAGGGTGTTCAAAAACCCTATGGTCTCGGTGGTACTCCCATGCCCGGCGACTTAAAGTATGAAGATGTGAATGGTGACGGTAAAATCAATAACCAGGACCAGGTAGAGTTGGGCAAGTGGGGTACATACGGTGCACCCTGGACCATCGGCCTGAACCTCACGCTGAAGTATAAGAACTGGACGCTCTTCATACTGGGTAATGGACAGTTTGGCGCTTCTGCTTTGTCTAATGGCGCATATTACTATATGTCGGGTACCAACAAGTATTCTGTGAATGTACGTGACCACTACCAGTACACTTATGATGATGCTGGCATTATCACTGGTTTTGTAAATCCGAATGCTACTCATCCCCGTCTGAGTGTTAATAACACACCTGCCAATGGTGCAACTTCTACCTACTGGTTGTATAGCACAGACCGCTTCAACCTCCGTAAGGTACAGGTGACCTACGACTTCCCGAAGGAATGGTTCGAAGGTAAGTGGGTCAAGGCACTCTCTGTTTATTTGAACGGAAACGACCTCCTCACGATTTCTAAGAATCGTAAGATCATGGAGACAAGCATTGGCTATGCCCCACAGACTCGTTTCTATAACCTCGGTGTTAAAGTAACTCTCTAATTGACAATTGATAATTGAGAATTGAAAATTATGAAGACAAAAAATATTATATTCTATCTCATCGGTCTTCTTTTGTTCAGCTCCTGCGATGACATGTTTGAGCCGGCAAAGGAAAATACCCGACAGTTGGAGGCGATGGTCCAGGAGACGGACTATGTGTATGGCCTGCTGATTTATGGCTATAACCGTCTGCCTTATTTAAGGGTCACCACGACCGACGTAGCTACCGACGATGCTGTCACCAACAATTCTGGTGATAATTATAAGAAAATGGCTCTCGGTACATGGACATCAGACAATGACCCTATGACACAGTGGAATGCCTGCAAGGACGGTATCCAGTATGTCAATCTTTTCCTGAAGTATGTCAATGACGTGAATTGGGCTAAGAGTGCTGAATCCAAGCAGCAGATGTTCATTGACCGTCTGACTGGTGAGGCCCTCGGTCTCCGCGCTATCTTCTACTATCATCTGCTGCTGGCTCATGCCGGTTATGCTGACGATGAAAAGCTCTATGGCGTTCCCCTGCTGACAGAGTCGGAAGACGGTAGCTCTAACTACAATCAGCCGCGTGCCGAATTCTCAAAAGTCGTGGAGCAGATTTTCAAAGATTGCGATCAGGCTGATACCCTGCTTCCCGCTCAGTATAAGGATCTTGACGACGAGAGCTTGATTCCTAAGAAATATTTGGCTCTTGGTGCACAGCTGTCAGGTTATAACCTCGTATTTGGCGCTAAGATGGCCAAGAACCTGATTTGTGGTAAGGTCGTTCAGGCTATCAAGGCACAAACAGCCTTGTTGGCAGCAAGTCCTGCCTACCGTGACCAGAGTGGTGTATCCTCTGAAACAGCTGCCAAAATTTGTGCTGCTGTACTGAAGGACGTGGAGTTCGATCCGGAAGGTAACATCTGGTATCGTAATGTCACCCAACTGTCATCCAGTACAAGTGTCATGCCGGAAATTCTTTGGCGTGCTGAGTGGGAAAAAGCGAATTCTGAACAGGAAAGTGACAACTTCCCTCCCTCGCAGAATGGTGGTGGTAAAATCAATCCCACACAGAATCTCGTGGATGCATTCCCCATGGCTAACGGATACCCCATCACTGATTCGAGATCGAATTACGATCCCAAGAATCCTTACGCCAACCGTGACCCGCGTCTGGATGAGGATATTATTTATGATGGTTCCGTATTCAAAGGCACCGTGATTATTACTGGCACATACGGACCGGCTGATAATAAGGACAATATCAACAATTCCGGTTCCCAGCATACGCTTACAGGCTATTACATGAAGAAGTTGCTTCGTGATGATGCCGGTCCATCGGCAAAGTCAACGACACCGGCAAATCAGCCGCACATCTTCCCACGTATCCGTTATACAGAGATGTTCTTGGCATACGCCGAGGCCGCCAATGACGCTGGTGGCGCAAACTATAAAGTTCCTGGTTTCAACCTTTCTGCTTACGATGTCATCAAGATGATCCGTCAGCGTGGTGGTATCGGAAAGGATGAGAAGGGAGAATATGTTGGCGACCCCTATCTGGATGAGTGCGCAAGCGATAATACAGGTGCTAAGATGCGTGACCTGATTCGTAACGAGCGTCGTATTGAGCTCTGCTTTGAGAACAAGCGTTTCTATGATCTCCGTCGCTGGTTGTTGCCCATCAATGTCAGTGCGAAGGGCGTGCAGGTTGATCAGAATGACGATGAGACCCTGAGATATACTATCCTTGACGTGGAGCCTCGTCAGTACGAGTCTTACCAGTACTATGGTCCCATTCCTAACAGTGAAGTGCTCCAGTGGAGTGCACTGCAACAGAACAAGGGATGGTAAATACTAGTTTAAAGTTTAAAGTTGAAAGTTTAAAGTTTTACAATGATGAAACTGAAGAAATATATATACGGTGTAGCTTTGGGAGCCCTTTCTCTCACATTGGCAGCTTGCTATAATGCAGACAAGGACTTCCCAGACTATGAAGGTGGTACGAAGGCTTATTTTGCCTACCAGAACCCCATACGTACGCTTATACTTGGTACTGACATCTATGACAATGAACTTGACAATGCGCACAAGTGTCGTATTTGGTCTACCATGGGTGGTGCTTATGGTGGACGTGACGCAGCGATAGATGTTATCATTGACGAGTCGCTTTGCGACAACCTCTACTTCCTGGATGATGGTGGATACGAGCGTGCCAAGGTGGCTCCTTTACCTCACGATTACTATAACTACGATGAGGTGAAAAACGCTGTTATCAGATACAATGGTAATCCTCGTGGCTATTTGGAAATCCAGTTTACGGATAAATTCTTCCAGGATCCCAAGACCACTTCTAACGACACCACCTATGTGATTCCCGTTAGAATGGTGAAAGCGACGGGCATTGATGCCATTCTTTCCGGTACGCCCAATACCTCTAACCCTGTCCGCCAGAACGCGAAGGACTGGACAGTGCTTCCCCAGGACTATGTGCTCTACTGCGTGAGATATATGAACCCCTGGCAGGGTAAGTACATCCGCCGTGGTGTTGATATGGTGACAGAAAATGGTGGCGAGCCAACAAAGGTCGTTCGTAAGGATTTCAGCATGTACAATTCTGACATCGAGCGTTACAGCAAGATGGATCCCTCGAATCCTGTGAACCAGTATGACGAGGTTTGCGGTATTACTACCAAGAACATGACCCAGGCCATTTTCCCGGTATCGTTCAAAACCTCTGGAGCTTCTGTTAGTTGCAGACTCCTTCTGACCTTCAATGGTAACCAGTGCACCATCTCTACTGAAGATGAGGGTGTAACAGTTACTGGTTCCGGCGAATACATCGTAGGTGGAACTGATATGTCTGAATATAAGGACTATCAGTGGGGAAGCATGAATGAAAAGCCTGTTTCTCGTGACATTCTCCGTTTGAGTTACAATGTCAACTTTGAAGATAAGAATATTCAGGTGGCAACAACTGACACCATGGTTGTTCAGACGCGTGAGTCGAACAAGAGAGAGTGGTTCGATTACAAGTACAATGACCAACCTGTTGTTCTTCCAGGTAATTAATAATAGGAGGATTGGAATATGAAAAAAATTGTAAATGAGCTTTTAGCTTTTAGCTGTTTGCTGTTGGCCGCTTCGTGTGCTGACTATAACGATTTGGGTGGCTTTAAAGCAGAACCGGATCCCAGCTACACAGATGAGTATGCTGAGCTGAATCCTGTCAAGGACTATATTGACAGAACGGCCAATCCGAATATGTCAATGGAGACATCCATGGCCCTGACAACCTATAACAAGCAGGCCTTGGAGCATTCAGTGGCAGTGACCAACTTTGATGGTGTTGCTTTTGGCTATACCTTTATGCCGGACAAGTACGTCAGTAAGAAGGGTTATATGAACTTCATGGCTTTGAAGGAAGCCCTTGGTCACTCGGAAACGATTGGCTATAAGGTGTACGGTAGTCCTATCGTCGCTAACGAGCAACAGTCTGATGTATGGTTTGAATCGCTGACAGCTCCTATTGAAGTCTCGGTGCTTCCCATCAATGATGTGGATTTGGACTACTCTACGGTAGATGAATTTACAGGTACGGCGCTGAAAGGTAAACCTGCCATCGAAAAGAATTTCGATGACAAAGGTAATGCCCTTATGATTCCGAGGAGATCACAGGTTTATATCGTTGAAGGCTTCCCTTCCGATCCTCTTGGCTATTATACCGTGACTTTCACCGTGAGGGGTTACAAAGACAACAAGAAGACGGAAATGGCTCAGGAAGAGAACATTCAATGTACTTTTACCGACAGTCTGGTGAATACCGGTAAGGATAAGAATGGTAATCTTGTTGCCAAGAAGTTCACCATCAGACCTGGTGCCTGGCAGACTGTCAAGGTGGAGTGGTCTCCGTCAAAGGCTGCCACACAGGGTTACTTGATGATTGAGGGTAACTTGAATGCAGTTCTCTATATCCGTAATGTGCATGTTGAGCACACACCGGACAACCACCGTGAGCAGACCAAGCAGGAGAAGAACGACACCATTCAGTATGCACTCAGAAAGTGGTGTGATGGTCTGATGGAGGCCAATGCCGGACGTATCAAGTCGTTCGACCTTGTTGACAAGGCGCTTGGCACAACGGAACTCGAGGGTGTTACTTTCGAGGGTGAGAATGTGCTCGACCTGAAGCACTCTGATGAAAAGATCTTCTGGCAGGACTATCTGGAGGAAGGCACCAAGAGTGGCAGTGAGCTCTATGCTGCTACCGTATCAAAGGTGGCAAAGTCTGCCTTCGAGAAGCATGGTGGTAACTCGGAAGAGTTGAAGTTCTTTATCAGTGAGACAGGCTTGGAGAAGCAGCAGAGACTGTCGAGCCTCAAGTATTGGATCAATGTATGGGAGTCAAATGGTGCCAAGATTGATGGTATCAACGGCGAGCTGAATCTCACCTATAGCGAGGATGCTACCACGCAGGCTGCTAATGAGGCTGCGTTGAAGGTCTACTTCGAAAAACTTGCTCAAACAGGAAAACTCATTCGTCTCTCTAACTTCGACATCAAGTATCAGGATGCTGACGGTGCTCCAGTAGCAGCAGATAAGATTTCGAAGGACCAGCGTCAGGCTCTGGCCGACTACTATGCCCGTGTCATCAGGGCCTATATGACCCTGGTTCCTGCTGCACAGCAGGCAGGCCTCTGCAAAGGAAACTTCTTTGATACGTCGTCCGATCCTGTGGGCCTTTGGTCTAAGGCTGCTAACGGCGACTATATGCGTAATGCCACTTACGAGGCTTTCTGCAAAGCGCTCACGGGACTACAATAAACGATCTCAGATGATTGCCAGTGAACAAAAGGATTCGTCTGATTTTCCTGGCAATCATCTCTCTCTAAAGTATATCAATTATTATTTTTTTTTAATTCATTTATTTATTAACTAATTTTTTTCTATTATGAAGAAACTATTTACTCTCGTTGCTCTCTTGGCATGTTTCCTGGGAGCAAAGGCTGAGTGGCAGGAAGTCTACAAGATTGACTACTCCACTTATCAGGGTTTCCCCTTCTATGTGATGGGTTATGTGCCAGAGTTTGACAATGGTTGCATGACCGACTTTGGTTCTAATTTCAGGTATGAAACACAAGCAAACCTTGACGGTGATGGTGACGGCAAATGGAAAGACGGAGAGTCTTCTGTTGGTACAGTTAAGACCTCGGGTGGAACTGAGTATCAGAAGGTAACAGGTGCAGGCCCATATTGGCACCAGTATTTCATTGCTGATGGTATCCAGACCAAGCTTGATGGTAAGTATAAAGTTATTGCACGCGTAAAGGCTTCAGCAGCTTGCAGCATCGGCGTCAACATGGGTTGGGGCTGGGGTAACGGCGAGCAGGCCGGTGCTACAGTAGCCATCCCTGACGGCGGTGACTTCCAGGAGGTAACATGGGAGTACAGTGGCATCAATGGTCAGAGCTGTAACCTCGTTGCACAGCCTGGTACTTGCGCTGAAACCATCGAATGGCTGGACCTTGTTGTGTATGAATGGGTGAAACCCGGTCAGAGACCTAAGGAGTGGCTCGAGGACCTCGAGAACGGTAATGCTGAGACTCCCTGGACTGATGCGCAGAAGGCTATCAAGTTCGACGATATGGACAACAACTTCACCATTTGTGCTTGGTCAAAGGAGAAGGGTCATAACATGAATGCAAATGATGGTTGGGATCCATTCGTTTCTCCTATTGTAGTTGACCCAAAGGATGAAAACAACCACGTATTTATGGTTGATGGTCAGTTAGCTGATTCGAAAGATGATGAGGGCAATGATGCTCCTTCAGCATGGGACAACCAGTTCTGGATTCAGTCAAAGCATGCTTGGCCATCAGGTACAACACTGAAGATTAAGTTCCGCTACATGTCTGATCATGCCAGTGTAAAAACGAACACTCAGGTTCACCATCAGACTCCTTCTGACTACCTGGTTTGGCACGCTATCGGTGACATTACTTTCACAGACGAATGGCAGACCTTTGATGGTACAATGTCTATCGCTGATGATATGGCAGGTGGTTGGTCAATCGCCTTCAACCTGAATGCAGAAGTTAAGGAGCCTGTTAAATTCTACTTCGATGACCTCTCTTGGCAGTATCTGAAACTTGACGAGGGTTACTTTATCTCTGGTATTAACACCAATACCACCGACTCATACGATGATTTGGACAACGCTATTCCGTTTGAAGATGGTGAATTGGGCTTGGAAGCTACTTTTGGTACCAAGGGTGATGCAAATACTTATGTTAATCAGGTGATGATTTCTACTAAGCGTGGTGATGATCAGGCCTTCAAGGGCGCTACATTGAAACCCGGTGAAAAGGTTGATCTTGATCCTGAACATTGGATTGACTATACTGCATCTTCTAATTGTAAGATTGATCTCCCAGGTCTTGGTGTTTGGAAGGTTATCATTGACGAGTCATACAACGCTATGGCATTCGAGATGCTCGAAGGTACTCCTGATGAGCCGGCTGAGCCTATTGACATCATTACCAACGCAACAGAGGTTACTGTAAAGGGTCTGGAGCGTGAGTACACTGAAGCTGAGGCTGAAGCTGCTGGCATCGAAAAACCAGTTCCTGCTGGTCAGCCTTGGGACAACCAGTTCTTCCTGGTTGCTAACCGCACATTGAAGCCTGGTGAGGTAACTGTTGTTAAGTTCTCTTATAAGGCTAGCAAGGAAGCCAAGACGACTACACAGCTTCATGGTAATCCTGGTACTTACATCCACTGGGCTGCTATCGGTGATGTGAACTTCACTGAGGAGTGGCAGGACTTCGAAAATGAATACACTATTCCTAATGAGGCAGAAGGTAAGGATGCAAAGTCTATCGCATTCAACATGGCTGAAATCAAGGAGGCTTGCGACTATCTGTTGAAGGACTTCCAGTGGTATATTAAGTGCGATGAAGATCCTACCAAGACTTATGAGAACCTGCTTGATGAAACCGGTTCTGCGAACCTCTACGTGAAGGAAGGTGCTGGTACTTCTCCTTATCAGTTCGGTACTGATCCTTCTGGTATCACCAACATTACTGCTAAGCAGAACTCTTCTGCTGCTATCTACAACATCGCTGGTCAGAAGGTTGACAACAACTTCAAGGGCCTCGTTGTTAAGGACGGCAAGAAGTTCGTGAATAAGTGAGTGAAGTGAGAGCTCGCTCACACTTCCGAGCGTGAGCGGACTCGAGCTTTAGCTCAAGTTCGTGAATAAGTAAGATAAGTGAGAGTGAGTTCGCTCACACGCTTATATTGAACTTTACATGTGAAAGTCTCGGGCTCGAGAGAGTCCGAGACCTTTTTCTAAAGTCTCGCAGTAAAGCGAGAACTTTAGGAAAAGGTCCTGGGACGATTGAAAATAGTCCGAGACCTTTTTCTAAGATTATGAAAAAGCTATTATTATCGCTTGCAGCTATGGCTACTATTTCAACAGCCTATGCCCAGAAGGCACTGGTGCTTTATTATTCAGAAACGGGAACAACGAAGACCGTTGCTGAAGAGATACAGGCGCAGACGGGTGCCGACATTGAGGGAATTGAGGCCGAAGTGCCTTATTCCGGAAACTTCCAGGAGACCATTCAGCGTTCCGGTCGTGAACGTGAGAGTGGAGAGACTCCTGCTCTGAAACCGCTGAAAAAGCGTGTTGCCGACTATGACGTCATCTTCCTCGGCTATCCCATTTGGTTTGGCACCTACGCCCTGCCGATTGCTACGCTCGTGAAGGAACAGGACTTTGCCGGCAAGACCGTGGTGCCGTTCTGCACCTTCGGCAGTGGTGGACTGAACACCTCGTCGGCCGATTTGAAGAAGGCACTGCCTAAGGCCAACATCGCTGCAGGCTATGGCGTTCGTACAGCCCGCGTGGCTGCTGCTCCCAAGGAACTCGACCGTTTCCTGAAAGAGAACGGCTATAAGCAGGGTACAGTAGAAAAGCTGCCGGACTATTCAGCCCAGCAGCCTGTAACCGATGCCGAGCGTGCCATCTTTGATGCAGCATGCTCCAGCTACCAATTTCCGTTGGGTACTCCCCAGACCTTCGGCAAGCGTACGACAAGCGACAGTACGGACTATAAGTTCACTGTCAAAAGCCGCGGCATGAACGGCGAAGAATCTACTTCCATCATCTACGTTACCGTCGGTAAAGCAGCTGATGCTAAGCCCGAATTCACGGAAGTGGTACGATAAACGTAACCACCTGGTTATAATAAAAGGCTCCCACCGTGGGAGCCTTTTGTTTCTTAGTCATCCGGATTGCCTTTATAATGGAAAGGCTGGATATTCGGATTATCTCCTGTGTACATGTCAGGTACTGTGGCGTCCTTGATGAGTTTCTGGTTATAGTCACCGCGAACGGCGCCGGTATTCATCAGGAGGTCGGAGTACTTGACAGTTGGGATGACAATGCCAAAGATACCGATACCCACACGCACACCCTCAGGATGGATGTTGTTGATGATACGTGCCGTCTTGAAGAACGTGTGCGGATAAATCTCCAACCTGTTCAACTTCTTGTAGGTCTCCCACAGCTCGGGATTCACCTCCGTACTGTCGGCATGTGTAAAGATACGTCCGATGTTGCCTACGTAATCGTCGATGATGTCACTTTCAATGCTGTCGCTGGAAGCAATACATTCCGTGATGTTGTCTTCCATCTGCCAGCGCATATAGCTGTCAGAAGGACGTGAGATGGCTGCAACAATCAGCAAGACGATACAGATGGCGGCACAAATGATAATCTTTCCGAGACAACTGCCAGTGAATTGCTGGGCAGTGTTCTGTTTCTTGTAGGTGTTAGGATTAAACTGTTCCATGTTTATTTTTTTTTTAGTTGTTTAGGGTTTCGGGGTTAGTGACTATTGATTATGCAATAGATTCATGAATTCCTGACGGGTCTTGGCTTGGTTGAAGGCACCGCTGAATTCACTGGTGGTAGTGATGCTGTTCTGTTTCTCCACACCGCGCATCTGCATACACATGTGGCGGGCTTCAATGACTACCATGACACCCAGTGGGTGCAACGTCTCCTGAATGCACTGCTTGATTTGCAGCGTCATTCGTTCCTGGACCTGCAGCCGGTGGGCATAGATGTCCACCACACGGGCAATCTTCGACAGTCCCGTGATGTAGCCGTTAGGAATATAGGCAACGTGTGCCTTGCCGTAGAACGGCAGCATATGGTGTTCGCAGAGTGAAAAGAAGTCAATGTCCTTGACAATGACCATCTGCGAGTAATCTTCGCGAAATAATGCCTGACGCAGTATCTCGTGGG
This sequence comes from uncultured Prevotellaceae bacterium, assembly GCA_902774925.1. Classification (GTDB taxonomy): domain Bacteria; phylum Bacteroidota; class Bacteroidia; order Bacteroidales; family Bacteroidaceae; genus Prevotella. The sequence continues at coordinate 65,978 of CACYKE010000003.1, forward strand.
CATCCTGCTCGTAGCCTTGCGTTAGGAACTGCATGGCCTTGGCCACGCGCATCGGGGTCTTTTGCAGCCCCTCACGGTCAGGATTCTCGCCCAACAATTCCAGGATGCGGTGGTATTGTGCTGCCAACTCATCCAGTCCTGCGCGATATTCGTATTCTTCTGCCATTTAGTCGTAAACTGTTATTTTCCCTTTGACGATGACAGCCTCAGTAAAGCCCATCTTCCGCAGACTGAGCAGCATCTGGTGTGCTTCCTCGTAGGTGCGGTAGTTGCCCACACGGCATATCCATCGTGGGGAGATGAAGTGAGTATAGACAGGTACTTCGGGGTAACTGCCCTTGATTCTGCTGGCCACGCTTTCTGCCTGTATGCGGTCTTTGCGTGAATTGCCGCCAGCAAAGGCCTGTACGCGATAACCGGTAACCTTCGTACCGCCAGTCCTGATTTTCTTGGTAATCTCCACGGGTGCCTCTTCGGCGGTGGTGCCGTTGTCAGTGGTGGTGGTTGGTTTCGTTGTCGTCGTAGAAGAGGTAGGGTTGGTAGGTTTCGTGGGGGAAGTAGGGGAGGTGGGGGTGGTAGGTTTTGTGGTAGTTGTCGTAGCACCGAGCACGGCGCTGTTTACCAATTGGTCTATCTCCGCACTCTCCTCAATGGTCACCGTACCCTGCCCGGCCTTCTTTTGCTGGACACGCTGAGTAAACGTCTGTGCACTGGCATTGACGACAATGCCAGCACACAGCGTGAAAAATAGGATGAGACGTCTCATTATTACTTCTTCCAAGCATCGATGATGCCCTTGAAGTCTGCGCACTTCAGCGAAGCACCGCCGATGAGACCACCGTCGATGTCGGCCTTGGCAAACAGTTCAGGGGCGTTAGAGGCCTTGCACGAACCACCATATAGGATGCTGGTGTTGTCGGCAACAGCCTGACCATATTTCTCAGCAACGATAGAGCGGATGTAGGCGTGAATCTCCTCAGCCTGCTCAGCGGTAGCGGTCTTGCCGGTACCGATGGCCCAGATGGGCTCGTATGCAATGACGATATTCTTGAACTCCTCTTCGCTGAGGTTGAATACGCTACCCTCGAGTTCAGCCTTCACAACCTCGTTCTGCTTGTTAGCCTCGCGCTCTGCCAGTGTCTCACCGATGCAGAAGATAACCTTCAGACCGTTCTTCAGTGCCAGCAGCACCTTCTCCTTCAGGATCTCGGGAGTCTCTTTGTAGTACTCGCGACGCTCTGAGTGACCCAGAATGACATACTGAGCACCCGTGCTCTTCACCATCTCAGCGCTTACCTCACCTGTGAAGGCACCCTTCTCCTTGTCGGCGCAGTTCTCGGCACCCAGACCTACCAGCTGAGCATCCAGTACGTTAGCTACTGATGCCAGGTGGATAAACGGTGTGCAGATAATCACGTCACAGTTGGGCTTGTCAGCCTTCAGTGCGTCGTTCAGTTCCTTTGCCAGGGCAATGCCCTCCTGCAGGTTCAGGTTCATTTTCCAGTTGCCTGCTACGATTTTCTTTCTCATTGTTGTGTTACTTTTAAATTGTTGATTGATATCTATATTTGATACTTTTTTCTTCTTAAGCCATTGTGTCCACGTCCAAAGCCTGTCGGCAATGACCAGCAGCACGAGCGGCAGCACATACCACAGCAGAATGACCAGAATCTTGCCGGGGACCGAATTGCCGGGCATCTGTCCCAGTGCCGTATGTTCCAGACGTCCGTCCAGTGCCTGTTCGTCCGGCAGACGGTTGTGGCTCCACTTACGGATAATGACGCCGTCCTTCAACAACAGCACGCCGGGATTGCTGCGAATCATGGTCTTCAGCGTTGTCTCGTCGGTCTGACAGTACGGATATTCCGCTCCAGTCATCTCACGCCATATATTGATGGCTTCTGGTCCGCTGGCTGTCAGACAGTAGAACGGGTATCCGTGTCCGGCAGCATATTCATACAGCTGGTTGATGCGGTCCAGCTGACTGTCGTCGGCCTGTTCCAAGTGCGGTGCCGCCATCAGGAACGTATAGCCTTTGTTCAGCAGCATCGGTTCCGTGATATCGTCTCCCTCGGCGATTCGTTCCACGAAGAAGTCGACGTATGGCGAGTCCTGTCCGTCCATCATCTTCTGCCATCCCTCGCGCAGATTCGTTCCTACGTGGTAGGGGCGGAAATCGAAGTAGGGCAGGTCGTACAGCGACCATCCCGACACGGCCAGTATGAATATTGCCGTATAGTTGATGACAATCCACTGGTTGCTCTTCGACACGAAGCGCATCATGTCCAGCGGCCGCCACGCAACGAGGATGGCACATGCCAGCAGTACGACATTCTTCCAGAACGTCTGCCAGTTGGTCAATACCAACGCGTCACCGAAACATCCGCAGTCGCTTACGGGGTCGGCCACTGCCAGCCACAGCGTCAGCGGAGTCATCACGAGCATCACCAGCAACACCAGTCGCGACACCAGTCGGCGGCGGATGGCGAACATCAGGCAGATGCCCAACACAAATTCAATGGCCGACAACAGCACGGAGGCTCCCAGCGTCATAAAGTCGGGCAGTGTTCTGCCCAACCCCATCGCCGTCAGGTAGTCGGCAATCTTATATTGTGTGCCCAGCGGGTCAACGGCCTTCACGAATCCTGACAGAATCAGTACGGTGGCCAATATAAACCGGGCTATGTTGACTATCGTCTTTCTCAATGCTCTTCTTTCAACTTTATCGCGCCAAACACGGCGTAGTTGATAATATCCATGTAGTTGGCGTCGATGCCTTCGCTGACCAGCGTCTCGCCGCCGAGGTTCTCAATCTCCTTGATGCGCTCAATCTTCGTCAGGATGAAGTCCGTATAGCTGCTCACCCGCATGCCTCGCCACGCCTCGTCATAGTCGTGGTTCTTGCGTTTCATCAGTTCCAGTGCTTCGTTGGCATACTTGTCGTACAGCTTCATGGCCTCTTCGACACTGATGTCCACCGTGTCGCTGAATCCGTTGTATATCTGGATGAGTCCTACGATACCGTAGTTGATGAGTGCAATGAACTCCGGTCGGATACCTTCTCCCACCAGTGACTCCTTCTTGATTTCCAGCGAACGGATACGCTTGGCCTTGATAAACAGCTGGTCGGTCAGCGACGATGGTCGCAATATACGCCACGAAGCCCCGTAGTCGTGGAGCTTCTTCTCGAACAGCGTGCGGCATTCACCGACGATCTGCTCAAACTGGCGGTTGGTTATTTCAAAATTACTTTCCATTTCTTACCTCTTACCTCTCACCTCTTACCTCTTAAAGATTCACCATGAACGACAGTCCGATGGTAACATAGTTCATTTTCTTGTCCTTCTTGTAAACAACTGGGTCGAGCAACACGTTATAGGGTGATACGATACTGGTGCTCAACAGGTCGTAAGTCGTTGGCGTCACCGCATGCTTCATGAAATTAAACGAATCGGCGGTCAGCGTGAAGGTCTTCTTCGTATAGTCGTAGTCAACGAACAGACGCCACGAGAAGTTCGATTTATATTTATATGTCAGCGAAATGCCCGTACCCCACGACGTAGAACTCTCGGCACCCAGTGTCAGGTAGTCCCAATCGACGTTGTATTTCTCGCCAGTAGACTTTGGATCTTCTAGAATGAACCAACGGCCGAGTTCATTCTCGTAAATCTTACCGTTGGAAATCCACAGGTCGTATGGAATATCCTTGACGTTACCCTCTGCATGACCGTCAATATCGAGTTCCTGCGTGAATGAACGTCCGATGAGCAACTTGGTGCCGAGTGCAAAGTGCTTGCTCAAGGGGATGTTAAAGTAGAGGCCACAGCTGGCGGTGAATTCTGCCAAATGGTCACTCTTCACCGTACCGGTCATGTTGGTGACGGGCAGGCCGCCTTCGCTGAGAGATGCTTCGGGGAAAGTCAGCTGAGCTTCATTATAAACGGGAGCTACTATTGTGGACCAATAATCAGTGGGGGAATCTGTGGAGATATAGTTATATTGTCCGAAACTTTTTGCCGACATGGCACGAACACGTAAACGGCCGCCGATACCAATATATTTATTGAAGAAATAAGCTCCCTCGGCGTCCACTACGGTAGCAGCACGGAACTGTATGTAGTCTTCCTCAGAGTCTACATCGCCTATTTCCATGATTCCGTATTTCTCGCGATCCTGCAGGTCGTTAAGGCTAAAGCCGATATCCTTGCCGCCAAGGCCTACACCCATCGAGATGCCGAAGAACGAAGGATTCTCGAAGTCCATCTCCAGATCGTTGCGCAACAGACCCTTGCCCTTGAACAGCAGGTCGCCGAAGGCATAACCGAGCTCGGTGGACAGAATACCAATACCTGCACCCGACATGACATCGGAAACCCAGTGGCGGTTGTTCAGCACACGCATCACACCTGTAGCAGTAGCCACACCATAACCAGCTACCGAGAACCACGGCGAGCGCGTCAGACCATACTCCTTGTGCAACAATGTGGCACCAACGAACGACGTGGCCGTATGCCCTGAAGGCCATGCGTTGGCAGAAGAACCGTCGGGACGCATCTCTTTGGCGGTATATTTGATGCCATTCACGAGAATGGCCATCAATCCGTAGGACATCGCTGCGCTGGCCAGCAGTCGTGGCCAATCACTACGACCTTCATAGCCACCCAGTTTCAGACCAACCGTCAAGGCCGGACCGAAAAACTGTGTATAGTCGTCAATACCCGTCTTGAAGTCCGTCAGCAACTGTGTATTCTTCTTGCCGTCCTTGTTGTTGACACGGAACATGGCCTTGTCGCCCTTGATGAGCATACCGGCTACAAACAAGGGAACGCCCACGAATGTCATGTCGTCCATAAACTGATAGGGCTTCACGCCGGGATTGGTCTTCGACTTGAAGAAATCGAAGTCCATCTTCGGTAAAGCCTCGGGCATTTTCATGTCCAGCGTCAACATATCAGTTGACGGAATGTTCTCTGACCAATAGTCAGAGTGTGGCGCATTTACCAACTCTGCCTTCATCTCCGGAACTTCCAGTTTCAGAGGTTCCGTTGCCGTAAAAGTATATGCAGCTGCAAAACTGCATATTCCGCAGACAATTATGGCCAGAATAGCTCGTAGTTTCATCGTCTAATACCTAAATATTATTTTATTTGGGTGCAAAGATAATAAAAAAAACTAAATTATCTCTCTAAACCCTAAATTTTTTGTACTTTTGCAGCCGCATTCATTGATTTTACGCAAGATGAAACTATATTCGGACGCAGCACTGGCAAAGATATTGGACAAAGATATCTTCCATCTTATCGGCAATGTTGCCGACGAGTTGGGGGTGGAGTGTTACGTCGTCGGGGGTTACGTGCGCGATATATTCCTCGAACGGCCTTCTGACGATATCGATGTCGTCGTCGTGGGTTCGGGCATTCGCGTTGCTGAGGCCCTGAAACAGCGTCTTGGCCGTCGTGCCCATCTCTCGGTATTCCGTAATTTTGGCACAGCCCAGGTGAAGGTGGCAGTTGGCAATTGGCAGTTAGCAAATAGCCAAGAGCCAGGAGCCAAGAGCCTCGAAATAGAGTTCGTCGGAGCGCGAAAGGAAAGCTACAGCCACGACTCGCGCAAACCCATTGTTGAGGACGGCACGCTGGAGGATGACCAGAATCGCCGTGACTTCACCATCAATGCGATGGCTATCTGCTTGAACCACAATCGCTTCGGACAACTTGTCGACCCCTTCAACGGCATTGCTGACCTCGAAGACGGCATTATTGCCACGCCGCTCGACCCTGAGGTGACATTCTCCGACGACCCGCTGCGCATGATGCGTTGTATTCGTTTTGCCACCCAACTGAACTTCCAGATTGAGGACGAAACCTTCGAGGCCCTGCAACGGATGGCTGCACGTATCAAGATTGTCAGTGCCGAACGTATCGAGGTGGAACTGAACAAAATCATGATGGCTCCTCATCCGAGCATCGGGTTCGAACTCCTCCAGCGCTCAGGGCTGCTTCAGATTATCCTGCCCGAACTCGCAGCTCTCGACATCGTTGAAAAGCGTGACAACCGTGCTCATAAAAACAATTTCTATCATACCCTCGAAGTCCTCGAAAACGTCGTGATAGCCAACTGCCAAGAGCCAATGGCTAATAGCCAAAACATCCTTTGGCTCCGCTGGGCGGCCTTGCTGCATGATGTGGGAAAAACGAAGTCTAAACGCTGGGAACCAGGCATTGGCTGGACCTTCCACAACCACAATACCATCGGTGCCCGGATGGTGCCGCAGATTTTCCGGCGCCTTAAACTTCCCATGGGTACCGAGATGAAGTATGTCCAGCTGCTTGTCGACCTCCACATGCGACCGCAGGTCATTGCTGACAGTGAAGTTACCGACTCTGCCGTGCGCCGTCTGTTAAACGATGCCGGCGACTACATCGACGACCTCATGCTGCTCTGCGAGGCAGATATCACATCGAAGAACGAGGTAAAAAAACGGATGTTCCTCGAGAATTTCCGTATGGTTCGCGAAAAACTTGCCGATTTGCAGGTAAAAGACTACAAACGCCTTCTTCAGCCTGTCATCGACGGCAACGAGATTATGGAGCTCTTCCATCTCAAACCTTCCCGCGAGGTGGGTGTCCTCAAGCAATACCTCAAGGATGCCGTTCTTGACAACCGTGTTGAAAACGAGCGTGAGCCTTTGATGGCTCTCCTTCTCGAAAAAGCCCGCCAAATGGGTCTGATATCTTTACAGTCATCATAACTGGGGTACTTGCCTAGGCCGTGAGAGGCCGACCCCCTTTAACAAAACAAGAAAAAATGGAACAAGAAAAAAGAAAAGTCAGCGTGCTTTTTATGCTTTTCGGCACACTGTTCTGCGTCTGCCTGATAACGGCAAACGTATTGGAAACAAAGCAATTGTCTTTCGGACCAGTGAACCTGACGGCGGGAATCATCGTGTTCCCCGTGTCGTACATCATCAACGATGTGGTGTGCGAGGTATGGGGCTATGCACGTACACGAATGCTGATATGGATGGGCTTCGCCATGAACTTCTTTTTCGTCATCATGGGAGCCATAGCCGACTGGATTCCAGGGGCTCCCTACTGGCATGGTGACGAGGGGTTCCATGTTATCTTTGGACTGGCTCCACGTATTGCTCTGGCATCGTTTATCGCCTTTATCGCCGGTTCGTTTATCAACGCCTACGTGATGTCAAAGATGAAGATTTCGGCCAAGGACAGTGGGGCATATCGTACGAATTTCTCGGCACGTGCCATCCTAAGTACGGTATTCGGTGAACTGACGGACTCCGTCATCTTCTTCCCGTTGGCACTGGGTGGCGTGATTCCCTGGGAGGAGATGCCGTCGCTGATGATTTCGCAGGTGACACTGAAGACACTGTACGAAATCGTGGTGCTGCCAGTGACCATTCGTGTGGTGGAATACACGAAGAAGCGCGATCAGGAGGATGTGTACGATGAGGATATCAATTATAACATATTTAATGTTTTAAAAATATGAACAGAGAAAACGAGGGCCTACAGCAGTTAGGCCGCAAGACAGAATACAAGATGACGTATGCTCCAGAAGTTCTGGAGACGTTTGAGAACAAGCATAAGGAGAACGACTATTGGGTGCAGTTCAACTGCCCGGAATTTACGTCGCTTTGTCCGATTACCGGTCAGCCGGACTTCGCGGAAATCAAGATTGCGTACATTCCTGGTGAACGCATGGTGGAGTCGAAGAGTCTGAAACTTTACCTTTTTTCGTTCCGTAACCACGGTGACTTCCACGAGGATTGCGTGAACATCATCATGAAGGACTTGGTGAAGCTGATGCAACCGAAGTATATCGAGGTGGTTGGGTTGTTTACACCCCGTGGCGGCATCAGCATCTGGCCTTATGCCAACTACGGTCAGCCGGGCACGAAGTACGAGCGCATGGCCGAAGAACGATTGCTGAACCGTCAAATGGTTAACGGTTAATGGTTATTGGTTATAGTTTATTGGCTTACGACATTTACATATTCGACCTTGACGGGACGCTGCTGGATACCCTGCAGGATTTGGCAGCGAGCGTGAACTATGCCCTGCGTCAGCACCACATGCCGGAACATTCAATAGATGATGTGCGGAGGTTTGTGGGCAATGGCGTGCGACGCTTGATGGAGCGTGCGGTTCCTGAAGGAGCGGCAAATCCAGCATTCGAGGCGGCGTTTGTCACGTTCCGTGAATATTATATGGAACACTCGTTGGACACCACACGGCCGTATGACGGAATTCTGGAACTGATCCATGAACTGAAACAGCGTGGATGCCGGATGGCGGTGGTGAGCAACAAGATGATGGCTGCGACACAGGAACTGGTGCGCCACTTCTTTCCGGAGATTGAGGTGGCTATCGGCGAACATGAGGCTGCGGGTATCCGTAAAAAGCCCGCACCGGATACGGTGTTTGCCGCGATGCAGCAGTTGGGAGAGGGTAGTGCCGTCTATGTCGGCGACAGTGATGTGGACCTTGCAACGGCTCGGAACAGTGGCTTGCCGTGTATCAGTGTGCTATGGGGCTTCCGCGACCGTGAGTTCCTATTGGAGCACGGTGCCACGACATTTGTAGAACAACCACGTGAAATACTTTGTATTTAATTGACAATTAATAATGATTATATTTAACCACGAATTTCACGAATTACACGAATCTTGGCTGCGCATGGCTTTTATGGTGTTGCTGCTAAGCTTGGTGTCAGTAAGAGCTACGGCACAGCCTGCCGGCGTTCGACTCGACACGCTGGCGGTGAAACATGTTGATTTTCAGGGTCGTACGCAGGAGGGGGTTGTTATCTGTAACCACATCATTGCCGACGACCTGCGTGCCATCTTCGAACAGCTCTACAAGGAGAAATATCCTATTGAACGCATCCGTCCCATCTCGGAATATGGTGACGACGACGAACGTTCGATGCGTGCCAACAACACGTCGTGCTACTGTTACCGCGTGGTGGAAGGCAGTACGAAGTTGTCGAAACACGCACGGGGAATGGCCATTGACATCAATCCGCTGTATAACCCCTGTGTGCGTCGGCAGAAGGACGGTACGCTGCTTATCCAACCCGAAACAGGTAAGCCGTATGTAGACAGGAAAAAACTATTTCGGTATAAAATCAGTCGTAGCGACCTGTGTTATAGGCTGTTCACACGATATGGTTTCCGTTGGGGCGGTGACTGGCGCTCGCTGAAGGACTACCAGCACTTCGAGAAGTAAGAAGTCAGTGGTAAGAGGTATTTTTAAAGGCAAAGTGCAAATAAATCGAAAATTATTTTGCACTTTGCGCTTTTATTCGTAATTTTGTGCCACAATACGAATAATTAAGCCTTTTATCACATTATGAAGAAAAAGATTAAGTTTAGTCTCGTGTACCGCGACATGTGGCAGTCGTCAGGTAAATTCCAGCCTCGTAAGGACCAGTTGGAGCGCATTGCCCCAGTGATTATCGATATGGGTTGCTTTGCCCGTGTGGAAACGAATGGTGGTGCCTTCGAACAGGTAAACCTCATGGCTGGCGAGAACCCCAACTTGGCTGTACGTGCCTTTTGTAAGCCCTTCAACGAGGTGGGCATCCAGACCCACATGTTGGATCGTGGTCTGAACGCTCTGCGTATGTATCCCGTTCCCGACGATGTCCGTGAACTGATGTATAAAGTCAAGAAGGCCCAAGGTGTGGATATCCCCCGTATTTTCTGCGGTCTGAACGACACGCGTAATATCATCCCCTCTATCAAGTGGGCCAAGGCCGCTGGCATGATTCCACAGGCTACGCTGTGTATCACCACCAGTCCTGTGCATACCGTTGAGTATTACTCAAACATTGCCGACGAGGTGATTGCCGCCGGTGCCGAGGAAATCTGCTTGAAGGATATGGCCGGTATTGGTCAGCCCGCACTGCTTGGTGCCCTGACGAAGGCCATCAAGACCAAGCATCCCGATATCATTATTCAGTACCACGGTCACTCTGGCCCTGGACTGTCGATGGCTTCTATCCTCGAGGTTTGTAACAATGGTGCCGATATCATCGATACCGCTATCGAGCCGCTGAGCTGGGGTAAGGTACATCCCGATATCATCTCTGTCCAGTCGATGCTGAAGAACGAAGGCTTCGAGGTGGCAGATATCAATATGAACGCCTACATGCAGGCACGTTCGCTGACTCAGGAATTTGTGGATGACTGGCTCGGCTACTTCATAAATCCCGCCAACAAGCACATGTCGAGTCTGTTGCTCGGCAGCGGTCTGCCTGGTGGTATGATGGGTTCGATGATGGCTGACCTCGGTCCTATCCAGACGATGATCAACAAGCTCCGTGAGAAGAAGGGTGAGCCCACTCTCTCGATGGATGACATGCTGGTGAAGCTGTTCAATGAGGTAGAGTACGTATGGCCGAAGGTGGGTTATCCCCCACTGGTTACGCCGTTCTCGCAGTACACGAAGAACATTGCGCTGATGAACTTGCTCACCATCGAACAGGGCAAGGGCCGCTACGTCATGATGGACGACGCCATTTGGGGTATGATTCTTGGCAAGAGCGGCAAGGTGCCTGGCACCATCGATCCCGAATTCATCGAACTGGCCAAGAAGCAGAAACGCGAATTTACCACTGCTGACCCGCACACGCTTATCCCCAATGCCCTCGACGGCTTCAAGAAGGAGATGGACGAAAACGGCTGGGACTATGGACAGGACAACGAAGAACTCTTCGAGCTCGCTATGCACCCAGAGCAGTATCGTCCGTTCCGCAGTGGTCAGGCCAAGAAACAGCTCTTGGCTGACATCCAGAAGGCTAAGGACGCCAAGCTCGGTTCTAAGCTGAGCCCCGCCGAGATTGCCGCCTTCAAGCATGCCAAGGCCGATCCTATCACCGCTCCCGTTGCCGGACAGGTCTATTACGAATTCTCTGGCGAAGGTGCCTGCGAACCGTGCCTCGAACCGTTCATCGGTCAGAAGTACAACGAAGGCGACACCTTCTGCTACATTCAGGCTCCTTGGGGTGAGATTGTTCCCATTCCCGCCTGCCTCGGTGGCAAACTCGTTGAGGTCGCTGCCAAGCAGGGTGCCAAGGTGCGCCGTGGCGACAACCTCGGATGGATTGAGCGACCAGAGCCGAGCGATAAGTAATAATGGACAATTGATAATTCATGGATTATCAAGCAATCATTGATAAGTATTACCCTGCGGACGATGAAGCGCTCCGCAGGGTATTACTACAACATTCACGGCAGGTGGCTGACCGCTGTCTGCTGATAGCACGTACGCATCGGGAACTGCCTGTGGACGTGCAATTTCTGGAGGAGGCAGCCATGTTACACGATATTGGCATCTTCCGCTGTAATGCCCCTAGCATCTGTTGTAACGGTACGGAGCCATATATCCGTCACGGAGTCATCGGTGGTGAGATACTGCGCAACGAAGGCTTTCCCCGTCATGCCCGTGTGGCCGAGCGACATACGGGAACGGGACTGACGCTGCAACAGATAGAGCGCCAGAAACTTCCCCTGCCGCACGAAGATTTCTCGCCCGAGACGCTGGAAGAACAGATTGTCTGCTATGCCGATAAGTTCTATTCTAAGTCTCGAATGGAACGTGTGCTGACCGTTGCCGAGGCAGCGCAGTCGTTAGAGAAGTTCGGTCACGAAGGCGTACTGAAGTTCCTCGAGTGGTCACGCATGTTCGAACGTTGAACATTGAACATGTTTACAAAGTGCAACTTTTCTGCATGAAAACACACCAAAATGAGTGCAAAGAAGTGACATTTCGTAATTTCTTGTATAGTTTTGTGATTTTTTTATAAATTTATTCGTTTTTTAGAGAACTATCCATTACCTTTGCACGGTCTTAGCTTAAAAAAGTTTAAAACCGAGTGAGGACAAGTAATGCTCTTATAATGTACACGTACATATTTTAATTAACTATTTATAAAAAACGAGAGAGATTTATGAAACAAAGATTAACAATGATTCTGGCCAGCATGTTCCTCATGGTAGGAGTGGCTCTGGCCCAGACAAAGGTTAGCGGTACCGTGACCTCTCAGGAAGACGGACAGCCCGTCATCGGTGCTTCCGTACTCGTTGTGGGAACACAGGTAGGTACCGTGACAGATGCAGACGGTAAGTTCTCGCTGACATGTCCTGCCGGCAAGTCTACCCTGCGTATTACCTATGTAGGTATGGAACCGCTCGAGGTGAGTGCCCGTCCAAACATGCGTATCGTGTTGACCAGCGACCAAACAGCTCTCGACGAGGTGCTCGTCGTGGCTTATGGTACCGCTAAGAGGTCTGCTTTTACCGGTGCTGCCACTCAGGTGAAGTCAGACGTGATCAGCCGTCGTCAAGTGTCGTCTGCTTTGGACGCTCTGGCAGGTGCAGCTTCTGGTGTTCAGGTGACGCAGTATAACGGTCAGCCAGGTACCGACCCCACCATCCGTGTGCGTGGTATTGGTTCTCTGTCAGCTAGCAGCAACCCACTGTATGTTGTTGACGGTGTTCCCTACGACGGTAAGATTACGTCTATCAACCCTGCCGATATTGAGTCGATGAGTGTGCTGAAGGATGCTTCGGCTTCTGCCATCTATGGTGCCCGTGGTGCCAATGGTGTCGTCATTATCACGACTAAGTCGGCCAAGCGCGGTGAGGATGCCAAGGTGACGTTTAATGCTCGTTTGGGTGTCAATAAGCGTGGTGTTCCTAACTACGACGTACTGGAGGACGCTGGTGACTATTACGAGAAGTACTATCGTGCTCTTTACAATGAGAAGTTCTATTCTGCAGCTGGTGGTGATGTTGCCGCTGCTCATGCTTATGCCAACAATAACCTGTTTTCACAGCTGGGTGCCAAGGTGTTTACCGTTCCCACTGGTGAAACGCTCATTGGTACTAATTTCAAGTTGAACCCCAATGCTAAGCTCGGTTATGTTGAGGGTAATTACTATTATACACCCGATGACTGGTACGACGAGATGTATAACAACAACAACCTTCGTCAGGAATACAATGCTACAGTTTCCGGTGCTACAGATCGCATGACTTACTACATGTCGTTAGGTATGCTCGACGAAAAGGGTATCATCAATAGTTCTGAGTATCGTCGTTATACGGGTCGTTTGAGTGCTGACTATCAGGCTAAGGAATGGCTGAAGGTTGGTGCCAACTTCGGTTATGCATTCGAAAAGCAGGGTGCACCAGGAGCTCAGAACAGCTGGGGTTCGTCAGGTAATTCATTCTATATTGCTGACAACATCGCCCCCATCTATCCGCTTTATGTGCGTAACGCCGATGGTACCAATAAAATTGACGACATGGGTATCACCGTGATGGATACTGGTACGAACACGAATTGGAAGCGTAAGTTCTCGGCAGGTAACCCGCTGATTGATCTGACACTCAACAGCTACAACCTGGAGCGCAGTTCTATCAATGCCAAGGGCTTTGCCTTGATTGACCTGCCTTTGGAGGGTCTGCGTTTCAATGCCAATATCAGTGCAAATATCTACGATATACGTGAGAACAATCTTTACAATCCTCATTATGGCACGTCTTCGTCATCGGGCGGTTCTGTGAATGTAGGGCACTATCGCCGTATCGGTATCAACCACCAGTATCTGCTGACTTATCAGCATAGCTTTGGTGACCATAACGTCGATCTGCTGGCTGGTTATGAGAACTACCACATGAAGTACCAGACACTGGAGACATCAAAACAGAATCTGTATCTCGACAATGTCGCTGAGCTGGATAATGCCATTGCCTATCCTTCTTCACCCGTGTCGAACACGATTGACTATACCACTTGCGGTTGGTTGTTCCGTGCACAGTATAACTATCAGGAGAAGTATTTCGCTTCGGCTTCTTATCGTCGCGACGGTTCTTCACGCTTTGCCTCCGGTCACAAGTGGGGTAACTTCGGTAGCTTCGGTGTGGCCTGGATGATTTCAAAGGAGAACTTCATGGAGAGCACCAAGTCGTGGCTCAACGAACTGAAGATCAAGGCCAGTATCGGTCAGCAGGGTAACGATGCCCTGATGTACGATGGCGCTCTGAACTACTATCCCGCTGAGGACCGTTACAAGGTCAGCGACGTCAACGGCATCGCTGTTCCCGTGTTCGATGCATATAAGGGTAATCGCGACATCACTTGGGAAACGTCGACCTCTACCAATATTGGTATCGAGTTCTCGATGTTCAAGAACCGCCTGAGCGGTAGCATCGAGTACTACAACCGTTCGACGAAGGATATGCTCTACTATCGTCCTGTTGCCGTATCACTGGGTTACGACAGCTATCCTGTCAACGAAGGAAGCATGTATAACCGCGGTGTTGAGGTACAGTTGAGCGGCACTGTCTTCAAGACGAAGGATGTCAGTGTGGAGTTGAATGCCAATTTAACGACTTTGAAGAACAAGATTACGGAGTATCCTCAGGTGATGAAGGGTAGCATGCTCATCCGTGAAGAGGGTGGTAGCATCTATGAGTCTTACCTGAAGTCATACGCTGGTGTATGGCATGGCGATGAAAGCGAGTATTCGTTCGGTAAGGACTTTGACAAGTCGACGCTCGTGCTGGGTGACGGTCTGTATTACGTTGATCCCGATAATGGTGATTATACGGTTACCAACGTCTACAACGATGCCAAGCAGGCTCATCAGGGCTCTACAGCTCCGAAGGCTTATGGTGGCTTTGGTCTGACGGCTACAGCCTATGGCTTTGACTTCAGCGTACAGTTTGCTTACCAGCTGGGTGGCCGGCTCTACGACCACAAGTATCAGGGTCTGATGTCAAGTAATGGTGGAACTGGTCACAACTGGAGCACTGATATTAATAATGCTTGGAGTCCTGAGAATCCCAACAGCAATGTTCCCCGTCTGGATACCGGTGTTGACGATGAGCAGCGCAACTCTAACCGCTTCCTCGTTAGCAGCAACTATCTCTGCATGAACAATATCACGCTGGGTTATACGTTGCCTAAGAAATGGCTCTCCGCTATCAAACTGAGCAATGTACGCGTTTATATAACAGGTGATAACCTCGCTCTCTGGAGCAAGCGCAAGGGTCTTGACCCGCGTCGTTCGCTGACCATGGGTGTCAGCACTCTCGGTGGTGGCTATTCTGATACATACGCCGGTCTGAAGACAATCTCGGGTGGTATCTCTGTGACATTCTAACCCATCGGTACATTCAATATTAAAAAGGAAAAGAATTATGAAATACAACAAGTATTATATCTTAGGTGTTCTTGCTGCTGGACTGATGGCAACATCGTGTTCCGATTTGGACACCAAGCCGGAGGGACAGATGACAGGTGAGCAGTATGCTGAGTCATTGGAAAAGGATCCCTCGAAGCTGGCTGCTTCGGTGAGTGCTATTAACTACGCCATTGCCAAGGAATACTGTGTGTTCGGCATCAGCTCTGGTCGTGCCGATGACTTCGGATGGCCTGCACAGTGTTTGTCGGAGGGTTGTAACTCTGCCGATATCTCTGGTGTTGTTTCCGGTTACAACTGGTTCTCGACACCTTCGACCTACTCAGACCGTATTTGGAACTATGCCAACCCCTACGAGCGTTGGGCCATGTTCTATAATCAGATCAAGTCTTGTAACGACTTGCTCGACCAGATTCCTGCAGAAACCGATGTCGAGACGCTGAAGCAGTACAAGGGCATTGCCAAGGCTGTGCGCGCCTGGGACTACCTGCAACTGGTACAGGCCTATGCCAAGACCTATGTAGGTCATCAGGGTGAGCCTGCCGTTCCTCTCTATATCTCTCAGAATGAAGAAGGTTATGACACGCTATCAAGCCGTCGTCAGACTGTAGAGACTATCTATGCCAAGATTGACAAGGACCTGGCCGAGGCTGCCGAAGTTCTGGGAGGCTTTAAACGTGGCGACAAGACGTTTGTCAATCAAGCTGTTGTCTTCGGCCTGCAGGCTCGTGTGGCTTTGATTAAGAACAAGTGGAGCGAGGCTGAGACGCTGGCCCAGAAGGCTATCGACGCTGCTGCCGCTGAGGGTATCTATCCTGCCAGCATCAATGATGTCAGCCAAGTTGGTACTATGTTCTCCAGCATCAGCGAAGGTAACTGGATGTGGGGTATGACGTTCTCGATTACCAACATTCCTTCCGACGGCGAGTATGAGACATGGGTTTCGCAGTTCTCTTCACTGGCTTCTTACAGCTACACCACGGAGACAGGCAGCTACCGTACCATCAACTCTCACCTGTGGAACTCTATTCCTGAGACCGATGTCCGTAAGGGCTGGTGGGTCGATGAGGAACTGAACTCTCCGCTGATTGCCGGTCTGTTGTGGAGCAATAGCGGTGAGAGCGCAGCCCTAGGACACGCCTGCGGTAACCTGCTTGACTTCATTCCCTATACCAACGTGAAGTTTGGTTGCTACAACGGTGAACTGGGTACGACCCATACCTGTGCTGACTTCCCCTTCATGCGTGTGGAGGAGATGTATCTCATCAAGGCTGAGGCTCAGGCCCATCAGGGCAAGGATGGCGATGCCATCGCGACCCTCAATTCGTTCGTGACGGTTTATCGTGACCCCTCATACAATGCCGCTTCAGCTCCTGTCAGCAATCTGGTTGACGAAGTATGGCGCCAGCGTCGTATTGAACTCTGGGGCGAAGGTTTCTCCATGGGTGATGTCATGCGTCTGAAGAAGCCGGTGGTTCGCTACCTCGGTTTGGAAGATGCAGTGACGAACTTCCCCGCTGCTTGGTGCTTTAACATCCCTGCTGAGGATGATATCCTGCTGAATGTGATTCCTCAGGACGAGATTAACGGTAATGATTGCATCAGCGAGGAAGACCAGAACCCCACCCGTTCCACACCGAAGATGGGTGAGTACCCTGACCTGCGCGATGGCGTAACGGATAATTTTTAATTATAATCCTAAGAATATACGACGATGAAAAATATTAAAAGCATATTATTTGCCGCAGTAGTCGCAACCCTCACGCTGTCTTCGTGCAGCAGTGATGACTACTCATACTCGCCTGGCGAGAAGCAGGCTGGTGCCTACCTGACTGCTGCCAAGAGCTCGTTCGTTTATACTCCGGGTCAGGAACAGGTGCTTACCCTGGGTCTGGGCCGTACGGAGTCTGCCGAGGCTGAGACTGTTACTCTGTCTGGTAACAACCCTGCTTTTCAGGTTCCTGCTTCTGTCAGCTTTGCTGCCGGCGAGAAGGACAAGACGATAGCCATTCCCTTCTCTCTGGAGACTGGTGAGAGTGCGTCGCTGACCGTAAAGGTAACCAGTGCGACCTCTGCCTATGGTGCTGACTCTGTGGTTGTCAACGTGAAGTGCGATTACGAGTGGATAAGCCTTGGCATGGGTAAGTATAATGACTCTTTCCTCTTTGAGAATGGTCCTTATGAGGTAGAAATCATGCAGTGTACAGGTGTACCCAACATGTATCGCATCGTTGGTCCCTACATAGCAGCCATTGAGGCTGACGAGTACTCTCTCGAGCCATCCTGTCCTCCGACTGAGAATGTTGATATCACCATTATCAATGCAGGTGAAACCTATGCCGGACAGGTGATTGACTACGACGGACTCGTGGGCTATAATACTATCCACTCTGGATACTATAATACCTCTAATAACTATAACACGGAGATTTATCTATATCATCCCAGCGACGGCTTTAAGGATTTTAGTACTCCTGACACTTGGGCTCACAACAAGGTGATTGTCTATCAGGATGCTGTAAGCTGCGGCGTCCAGGTTCCCGGACAGGTTCAACTGGCTCCCTTCTATTACATGGACGGTGTTGGTGGCTGGAACTATGCTGACCAGGACGAGGTCATCGTCATCACCTTCCCTGGCTACAACCCCAAGGATTACAGTCTTGATCTGACCTATACGGGTATCTTCACCAGCGTGACAGGTGAGGTCTATGCTGCCGGAAACATTGTGGCAGGTGTTGATGTTCAGGAGATGAAGGCTGTCGTCGTGGAAGGCGCTGCTGATGAGAGCGAGGTTGCTGAAGCCCTTGCCCATGGTAACCTGATGAGCACTGACGTTGAGGCTGGTAACATTAATGTGCCAATTCCCGAAGGTATGACTGGCAAGATGAAGCTGGTTGTTGCCGTTATCGAAGAGAACGAGGTGAAGTCGTATGACGCTGCTACCTTCGAGTACTACGGAGGCGGTGCTAACCCTTGGAAGTCTCTTGGTGTAGGATATATGGTTGAAGATTTCGTGGTAACGATGTACTCTCCCGACGGTGTGTCGGCCTTTGAGCCGCTGAACTGCGCTGTTGAGATTGAGGAGAATTCGGAGACTCCGGGACTCTATCGTGTTGTCGATGCCTTCAAGGAGACCGCCGAGCTCCTCGAGGTTAGCTATACATCAACTAATTTGGAGGTGAACGCCATTGACCCCGAAGGTGTCTATATCGACTATCAGCCAACGGGTGTTGACGATGGCGACGGCGAGGCCTTTATTTGCAGCTATGGAGCCTACTTATTGGGAAACTACGACTTTGACACGGTGAAGGGTGCAGGCTATCTCGGAACGCTGAAGGATGGTGTGATTACTCTTCCTGTCTTTGAGACGCAGAGCGGCTCACATTATCAGGGCGTATTCTTCCAAGGTTCTTCTGCTTATTATACAGGTTCTCATGGCGCGTTCCAGTTGGCACTCCCGAATACCAACGCAGCATCTATGGCAGCTAACAAGGCTGCTGTCCAGCAGTTGCGCAATGCCAACAGCTTCGTGAAGCGTCTGAATGCTTATAACAAGGTAGGCAAGGCTTACATGAAGCATGTGATGAAAATGAGGAGCATGAAGAAGGGGTTGAAGAAGTAATTCCTTATTCCTTACAATAAAATTCAGGAGGCAGAGCCCAGTGCTTGCCTCCTGATTTTTTTGTTTTTTTTCTGTTTGGCGTTAAACCTTTGTGTGAGGTGTGCGTCATAATATGCGTAAAACGTTAAAAAGATTATGGATAGTAAACGTACACTTTTGCTTATGCTGATGCCGCTGATGGCTGTGGTAGCCCTGGCTCAGCGCTCATTCACGGGTATGATCGTCGACGACGCACAGGACCCCATTCCCCAAACAACGGTAAAACTGCTGAAGACGGACAGTACGCTCGTGAAGGGTGCGCTGACCGACATGGAGGGTAAGTTTAAGATTAACGCCCAGGCAGGTGACTATATTCTGCAGGTGACCTGCGTAGGCTTCAAGGCCTATACTAAGCGTGTCAAGATGGCTGGCAGTGACGTGATGCTGGGTACCATTGATATGGAGCCCGATGCCGTCATGTTGAAAGGTACCACCGTCACCGGTCATGCTGCTAAAGTGACGTTGAAGGCCGACACCTTTATATATAATGCCGCTGCGTTCCGTACGCCCGAGGGTTCGGTGGTCGAGGAACTGGTGAGGCGTCTGCCTGGTGCTGAGGTCAGCGACGACGGTTCGGTGAAGATTAACGGTAAGCAGGTGAAGAAGATTCTGGTGGACGGTAAAGAATTTATGACCGGTGACACGAAGACCGCCATGAAGAACCTGCCGACGAACATCATCGACCGCATCAAGGCTTACGACAAGCAGAGTGATATGGCTCGTGTGTCAGGTATTGAGGATGGTGAGGAAGAGACGGTGCTCGACTTCGGTATCAAGGCCGGCATGAACAAGGGTATCATGGTGAATGCCGATCTGGCAGCAGGTACGAAGAGTCGCTATGCAGGCCGCGTGTTCGGTGGTGTGATGAAGGACGACATGAAGGTGTTCCTGATGACCAATGCCAACAATACCAACGACATAGGATTTCCCGGTGGTGGTGGCGGCGGTGGCCGTTTCGGTGCTGGCCGTCAGGGTCTGAACGCCATGAAGATGGCCGGTGTAAACCTGAACTACGAGAAGACCAAC
The DNA here is from genome assembly GCA_902774925.1 of uncultured Prevotellaceae bacterium. Lineage (GTDB taxonomy): Bacteria > Bacteroidota > Bacteroidia > Bacteroidales > Bacteroidaceae > Prevotella. Next base: position 85,902 of record CACYKE010000003.1, read on the forward strand.
GTGCTGACCATTGACGGTAGTGTGCGCTGGAACCACAGTGACGGCGATGCTTTTTCGAAGAGTGCTACGGAGAGTTTCTTCAGTGGTGCCACGTCGTCGTTCAGCAATAGCAGGACGCAGAACTTCACCCGCGCAAACCAGTGGAACGGTCAGATGCGCCTGGAGTGGCAGCCTGACTCGATGACGAACATTATGTTCCGCCCGAATTTCTCGTATGGCACCAACGACGGCACGAACGTCGGTCTGAATGCAACGTTCGACAAGGATCCTTACGACTATTCGGATAACCCATTGCTCGACGTGCTGAATATTGCCCAAAAATATGGTATCGTCAAGAACTATCAATTGAATGACGGTATCAACTATAGCGATTCGAAGACGTTGCGTGGTATGTTGCAGTTCAACCGCCGCCTGAGCAACAACGGCCGTAACATTACCGTACAGTTGAATGCTAACTGGGGCGAGGGTGTCAGCAAGTCGATGGCTAACAGCTATATCTACCTGTTTACGGTGGTCGATACGACCATTACCAACCGTTACACCGTGACGCCGCAAGACAACTGGGGCTACTCGGTGCGCGCAACCTACAGCGAGCCTATTGCCCGTCAGGTTTATCTGCAGTTCGGCTACCGCTATCAGTACAGCTATACGAAGAGTGATCGCAAGACCTATGGCCTCAATGATTACGACTACTCGGGTATTGAGCCGGTGTATCGTAATTTCGATGCTTATCTGAATCCGCTCACCCATCCGATAGACTATTATGAGGACCAGACGCTGAGCCGTTATTCGAACTATAAGAACTATACCCATACGGCTGAGGTGACGTTGCGTGTGGTTCGTCCGTCATACAACCTGAACATCGGTTTCCAGGTAATTCCCCAGAAGTCACACTTCGTACAGGACTATACGAAGCTGGTGGATGGCAAGACAACACGTCTGCGTGCAGATACTACCCGTACCGTGACCAACTTCTCGCCGACAGTGGACTTCCGTTGGAAGAAGTCGCAGACCGGTCAGCTGCGTTTGACCTACCGTGCCAATACCCAACAGCCGTCCATGAGCGACCTGCTGGATGTGTATGATGACAGCAACCCCCTGCGTATCACTCGTGGTAACCCTGGCTTGAAGCCTTCGTTCACGCAGAACATCAACCTCTTCTACAACGATTACTTTACGAATCACCAGCGTTCCGTGATGACGTTCGTGAACTTCTCGACGACCAGCAACTCCGTGTCGAACAAGACTACTTATGTGGAGTCTACTGGTGGAACTATCACACGTCCTGAAAATATCAACGGTAACTGGAACAGTAGCCTTGGCTTTATGTTCAATACCGCCATCGACTCGGCAGCATACTTCAATGTCAATACCTTCACGAATCTGAGCTACAATCACAATGTTGGTTACGTCAGTGTCAACAGTCTGGCAGACTCGGAGGAGAGTGTCACCAAGTCGCTGGGTCTCGGTGAACGCCTGTCGGCCAGCTATCGTAACGAATGGTTCGAATTCGAACTCAATGGTTCACTGAACTATACCTACTCGCGCAGTGAACTACAGCCCAACAACAACCTCGATACATGGCAGTTCGCATATGGTGCCATGACGGGTATCACGGCTCCTTGGGGTACGCAGCTGACTACGAACATCACTATGCAGAGCCGTCGTGGTTATAGCGATGTATCGATGAATACCAACGAGCTGATTTGGAATGCGCAGTTGTCGCAGTCGTTCCTGAAGGGTAATGCACTGACTGTCTCGCTGCAGTTCTACGATATTCTGCATGAGCAGTCGACCGTCACCAGTATCCTCAACGCCATGCAGCGCAGCGATACTGAGTATAATGCCATTACAAACTATGCAATGTTGCACGTCATCTATCGTCTGAACCTCTTTGGAGGTGGCTTCGGTGGTCGCGGTGGCCGTGGCGGTCGTGGTCAGGGTGGCCCTGGCGGCTTCGGCGGTGGTCGTGGCGGTCGCGGTGGCGGCTTCGGAGGCGGCGGCTTCGGTGGTGGCTTCGGTGGCGGACGTCCGATGATGTAATCCCAGTGGGCGATGATGGACGAAAACCGATGTGTTCAGTTGCTCGAGGAGCACGGTGTCAAGCCTACCGCCAACCGTATTGTGGTGGTGAAGGCTTTGGCCGCAGCGGGTCGTCCCATGTCGCTGAGCGAACTGGAATACAAAATACTGACTATCGATAAGTCGGGTGTATTCCGTTGCTTAACGCTGTTCAAGGAGCATCGGTTGGTACATGTCATTGAAGATGGTGGCGATGGTGTACGCTATGAGTTGTGTCACAGCCACGATAGTGAAACGGATGAAGACCTGCACGTGCATTTCTTTTGTGAACGCTGTCGGCGAACCTACTGTCTGGAGAATATCGCGATTCCGGAGGTGGCATTGCCCGAAGGCTTCGAACAATGTTCCGTGAATTTCATGGTCAAGGGTATCTGCCCGCAATGTAAAGGTAAAAAGTAAAAAGATAAAAGGGAAAAATAGAGGAATGAGCTGCGGCTCATTCCTCTTCTTTTCTGTCGTCGATATTATCACCCTCGGTGGGTGCCATCTCCTCTTCGAAGTCGGTGATGCCTGCCTTCACGAGGATGTTGTACCACTGGATGAGCTTCTTGATGTGGCTGTTCTGCACGCGATCCTGATCCCAGTCGGGCAGCACCTTTGTGAAGTAGTCGTGCAACTCCTTGGGAGAAGCCTTGCGGAAGTCGACGCTCGACTCCTTGCCCTGCTCCAGGTCACGCATGGATGCAAGGACCTTCATCAGAGGAACGTCGTCCGTTTCGGTAAACATAGCGATGTCGGCCAATGATGTGATGCGGTCGGTGCCGAAGGCCGGTATGCGCTTGTGGGTGTCGTCAAGTGCCTCTACGATGAGGCTGTTCTTGGCGCGTGATACTAATTTGTAGAGTCCCGGTTTGCCCGAGATAGCTAAAATGGTCTGTTTCATTTTTTTTTTTTTATTATGTTATTTTTTTTTTCGTTATTTCGTTATTACGGGATTCCAGTATTCCGTTATTCCGACGTTAATAATTTTTCGATTTGACTGTTGAGGTCGGCTTGGCCGTCGTTGACAATCTCGAAGTCGGCGCGTGCCTTTACTTGTTCCTGCGGCCATTGGCGGGCAATCCATTGCAAGGCTTTTTCGCGAGTGATGCCGTCACGCTGCATGACACGTTGGATGCGTATCTCCTCGGGAGCCGTTACCACAATGACGCGGTCAACGAGTTTGTCGGCACCCGACTCAAACAGAATAGCACTCTCCATCCACAGCATACCACTCTCCTCGAAGTCCTGAAAGACGGCAGGGTGAACGATGGCATTCACGGCCTGCTGGTTTTCCTCGTTAGCCAACAGAAAACGGCTGATGGCTGCTTTGTCGAGTGAACCGATGAGTGCCTTCAATTGCTGACGCAGGCGCGGCGAGGTACGTATCAGTCGCTTGGCAGCTGCATCGCAGTCGTACACCTCAATGCCCCGTTGTGCCAACAGCTTGCAGACGTAGCTCTTGCCAGAGCCGATGCCTCCTGTGATACCTGTCTTCATGGGATGGAATCAGTTGCTCCCTCTTCGATGAGGTAATCCACCTGCTTGACGCTGAGTGTGGCACGGCTGATGCCATGAGGTACGCTTTGCAGGTAGAGGTTACACTTGTCGGACGGCTTTTGCTCAATCTCAAGATAGTCGGCAACAACACTGAAATCGTCTGGCGACAGTGTACGAACCAAGCTGATGCCTGCCACGAAATTCACCTTAACCTTGGACGGGAACGTACGCAGCGTCTTGCCATGAGGCAGGTTAACACACTTGACTGGAACCTCGATGCTCTCTTCGGTGAGTACGTCGGTATGGAACACTATTCGTACACGTTCAGGAACAACTTTCACGTCAGCAGGGTGAGCAAGTTTGCAGTTGACTACCAGCGTGTCACGGAAACCTACGTAGTTGAGCGGTTCGCTATAGATGATGCGTATGCTATCCAACTTTTCGCGCGTGGCATAGACATCTACGCTGTCGGGGTTGTAGACGACATGCGAGATGAAGTAGAGCTGTTCGGGAATGACGCGGCCAGTCCAATGAACGGGAACACGCTTGCGTTCACCGTTATTGTAGAAAAACTCAAGTTTCTCAGGTTTGACGGAGGTAATCTTCGACGACATCTCGAAACATTGCTCGATGGCCCGTTTCAGATCTGCTGCGGGAACAATGCCTTTGCCATTTTCTTTGTCGTAGTTCCTGAAGTCAATCTTGATGCTGTGGTTGTGCTCGCCATAGAGGTAGTTCAGTAGCACCCATCCCTGATCGTGTACGGTAGCACGTACTGTGTCGACATGGGCAGATGTCAACATCACGTTCTTAGGTACGTTGACGATGTGGACAGGAATCTTCAGTTCTTTCTCATAAGCGCCATTAAGTGTCAGGATGAACCAAAAGACAGCCGAGAGCAGTACAAAGAACAAGAAAACCAAGAGCTGCTTGTTCATGTTACTCAACAAGAAGTCCTTAACAATCTTGAACAGGTTCCGTCCTTCCATGCTCTTACCTCTTACCTCTTATTTGATGTTTCACATCGAGTTCGCTCGTGCTCGGCAGAACACAAACAAGTTTGGTTCTGCTCTCGCTTATTCGCTCACTTTTGTGCCGGAGTGCTTGAAGTGTCTTTGAAGACGTAACCCTTGTCAACCTTGATGACCACGCCGTCGGCAATCTTTACCTCGATGATGCCTGTTGCCAGGTCAATCTTCTTGACAGTGCCATAGATGCCACCGCCGGTGATGACCTCAGCACCCTCGGCCAGCGAATTCTGGAAGTTCTGAATCTCCTTCTGACGCTTTTGCTGGGGACGAATCATAAAGAAATACATGATGGCAAAGATGGCTACCATCATAATGATAAAACTCATGCCGCCGCCACCCTGGGCAGCCTGTGCGGCTAAAAAGATCTGTGTCATTTTTTTTATTGTTTTATTACGTTATTATCTTACCATTTTCATCAGCCTGCCGCTATTCACTAAGTGATGGGCAATGGCGTCAAGCATACCGTTGATATAGCCTGCACTGCGTGGGGTAGAGTAGACCTTGGCCAGCTCGACATACTCGTTGATGGTCACACTGATGGGGATAGAAGGGAAGGTCATCATCTCGGCAATGGCTATCTGCATGATGACGATGTCCATATAGGCCAGACGGGAGAAATCCCAGTTGCGCGAAGCCTCACTCATGTATCGCTGATATTCCTCACCATTCATAATAGTGGCACGGAACAGTTTGCGGGCATAATCCTTGTCCTCCTCGGAATCGTATTCGGGCAACAATTCCTGATTGCTACTGTTCTTCTCCTCGAAACGCTTGATGGTCTTGACAACGAAGGTGTCCACCACCTCTTTGTCGTCATTCCAATAAAGGCTCTGCTCCTCAAGCAGGGCATCGAGGTCAGGATTGTCCTGTATCAGCGTACGGTAAATCTTACGCCACAGTTCGCGGTCGGTCAGATAATCGTCATCGGCAGACTCCATATAATCCTTGTAAATCTGGCTTTCCGTAATCTGGATGTAGATTTTCTTGAGGAATTCAGGATGGTCGTCCCACGATTTCTTCTGGGTCTCCATGAATTCGTTCAGCATCTTGTTCTGTTCCAACTGCAAGGCGAAGCGGTTGTAAATGAACTTGGTAGAAGGCATAGGCGTCCCTTCACGCTTTGCTTTTGACTCGGCCACTTCCACATGACGACGAGCCTCGCGGGTGATACCCACGATGAGAGCCAGCAGATAGTTATACATATCGTAGGCTTTCGACAGGCTGAACATCAATTCCTTCTCTGCCGTATCGATGTTCTTACTGCCGTTCTGATAGTACGCATAAGTCAGTTGTACTACCTTGATTCTAATTAATTCTCTGTTAATCATAATTCTGTTTCTTACGCTTTGATACTCTTATCAGCTGCAAAGGTAGTGTTTTTTTTGCAATTACCCAAAATAAAACCTTATTTATTTACAAATTGATGCCATAGTTTTGCTTTACCTCACTCATCACGAAGGTACTCTCGATGGATGCCAGACTCTCAATCTCACCGAGTTTGTTGAGCACGAACTCCTGATATTGCTTCATGTCGTGTGCGCGGACTTTTAATAGATAGTCGTAGGAACCAGAGGTGTTATAGCACTCGGTAACCTCGGGGATGCGCTGGATTTTACGCACGAAGGCATCGGCAATTTCGTGGTTGATCTGCTTGAGTTTCACCTTGCAGTACACTTGAAGACCTTGTCCCAGCTTTTCGGGGTCGAGCACGGCGACATATTTTTTGATATAGCCATGTTTTTCCAATCGTTTCTGACGTTCAAAGACCGGGGTAGGGGTCAGATGCACAGCTTCAGCCAGTTCCTTGGTGGTCAGTTTTGCATTCTTTTGCAGCGTTTTCAGTATCTGCAAGTCAATTTCGTCTAATATTTCTGCCATAATTTAGAATTTTATTCTATTGAAAAAGCATTTATGCTCTTTTTGAGGGATATTTCTTCTTTTTTGACTGCAAATGTAGGAATATTTTCTGAATTATACAAGAAATTTGGTAAATATTGCCATTATTTGTACCTTTGCAGGTTGAAAATGAATAAAATGGACATCGTAGAACGTTTACGACAACGAATACTCATTCTGGATGGTGCGATGGGCACGAAGATTCAGTCGCAGGGACTGACGCCCGATAGCTACCATCAGGGACCCTTTGCCCAGTGGCCGGTATCGCTCGTGGGAAACAATGACGTGCTCTGTCTGACGGCTCCGGCGGTCATCAGCGACATTCACCGCCAGTATGTCGAAGCCGGTGCTGATATCATCACAACCAATACCTTCTCGGCAAACCGTATCAGTCAACACGAATATTGCTGTGAGGACTATGCCCGCGAGATGGCTTTCGAGGGAGCACGCATTGCCCGACAGGTGGCTGATAGCTTCAATGCTCAGCCCTCAGCCCTCAGCCGTCATGTTTTTGTGGCTGGCTCGATGGGACCAACTTCAAGATCGTTGTCGTTGGCTTCCGACATGAATAATCCTGGCTATCGTAGTACGTCTTTCGATGAGATGGCAACAGCCTATCACGAACAGGCGGAGGCGCTGATAGCTGGTGGGGCAGATGTGTTGCTGATAGAGACGTGCTTCGATGCCCTCAATACCAAGGCGGCACTTTATGCCGTCCAGCAACTCAATGAAGAGACGGACAGTGCAATTCCGGTCATGATCTCGGCAACCATCAACGACCGCAGCGGACGCACACTGACGGGACAGACGCTGGAGGCTTTCTATATCAGTATCAGTCATTATCCTCACCTGTTGAGTTTCGGATTGAATTGCTCGTTTGGCGTGACGGATTTACGACCGTTCGTTGAACAACTGTCAAGTCGTATTCCTGTGTTCCTGTCGTTATATCCTAATGCCGGACTGCCCAACGAAATGGGTGAATACGATGAATTGCCGAGCTATACGGCCGGTCATCTGCGTCAGATGGCGGAGGACGGATTGCTAAATATCGCTGGAGGCTGTTGTGGTACCAGCGAGGAACATATCCGTGCCATCAGTGAGGCGCTGAAAGACTTAAAACCCAGGAACGTTTCTCTCACCTCTCATCCCTCATCCCTCACCTCTAAACTATGGCTCTCGGGCTTGGAACCACTGTTGGTGGACAAGGAAACACGCAACTTTACCAATGTCGGCGAACGTACCAACGTGGCTGGTTCGCGGAAATTTGCCCGATTGATAGCCGAGAAGAAATACGAGGAGGCGATGACTGTGGCGCGCCATCAAATAGAAGGCGGTGCATCCATTATCGACATCAACATGGATGATGCCATGCTTGACAGCCGTGAGGAAATGCAGACTTTCTGCCGTTATATTGCCAACGACCCTGCCGTATGCCGTTCGGTGTTGATGATTGACTCCAGCGATTGGGACACCATTCTGGCTGGTCTGAAGAATGCACAGGGAAAGTGTATCGTCAACTCCATCAGTCTGAAGAATGGTGAGGAGGCTTTCATCGGTAAGGCCCGTGAACTGCGTCGCTTGGGAGCGGCTGTGGTGGTGATGGCCTTCGATGAAGAGGGACAGGCTACCACCTACGAACGTAAGATTGCTGTTGCTGAACGGGCTTACAAGCTCTTGACGGGCATCGGATTCCCTGCTCAGGATATCATCTTCGATGTCAACATCCTCAGCGTGGGTACTGGTTTGAAGGAGCACCAGGCTTACGGCGTTGATTTCATCCGTGCGGTGGGTTGGATTAAGGAACACCTGCCTCTGGCCAAGACCAGCGGTGGCGTCAGCAATCTGTCGTTCAGTTTCCGTGGTAATAATAAGGTACGCGAGGCGATGCACTCCGTGTTCCTCTATCACGCTATCCGCGAAGGACTGGATATGGCCATTGTCAATCCTGGCATGTTGCAAGTCTACGATGACATCGAACCCATGCTGCTCAAGGCCGTAGAGGATGTCATTCTGAATACTGACGATGGTGCCACCGAGCGCCTCATCACCCTCGCTGCTACTGTGCTCGCCAGTTCAACTGGTGATTCCGCAGGTTCTCCCGGCGGGGTTGCTGATTGGCGCACCAAAACCATCGAGGAACGCCTGGCCTATGCCCTGAGCAAGGGTGTCAGTGAACACCTGCCTGAGGATATCCCTGAGGCATTGGCAAAATACGGTCGTCCCATCGATGTCATCGAACAACCGCTGATGCAGGCGATGGAACATATCGGCCAACTGTTTGGCGAGGGAAAGATGTTTCTGCCGCAGGTGGTGAAATCGGCCAAGGTCATGAAGGATGCCGTAGCTCTGCTGCAACCCTATATCGATGAAGCTAAAGACAGCGACAGTGTGACGCATCCCTGTGTGGTTTTAGCCACCGCCAATGGTGACGTTCACGACATTGGCAAAAATATCGTGAGCATCGTACTGAGTTGTAATGGTTTCGAAGTCATTGACTTAGGTGTGATGGTGCCCAATGAAACCATCTTGGAAGAAACAAAGAAGAGAAACCCCTGCCTGGTGGGCATCAGTGGCCTGATTACCCCTTCACTGAAGGAGATGGAACAACTCTGTCTGCTCTTCCAGCGCGAGGGATTACAAGTGCCCATCGTCGTAGGTGGTGCCACGACCTCGGCCGTACATACTGCCGTCAAGCTGGCTCCGCTCTATGACGGTTGTGTGGTGTATGGTGGTGATGCGTCACAGACATCCCTGTTGGCTAAACACTTGCAGATGGATGCTGTGACGACGATAGCCCAAATCAAGGCCGAACAACAGACGTTGCGTGATGCCTACGAGGAACATCATGCCCCGTTGACACCCTACGCCGAAGCTAACAGCAAGGCTCCGCACTTCGAACATCAGCCATATGATTTCTCACCTCTCACCTCTCACCTCTCACCTCTTGTCTCAGACCTCTTGCCTCTCATCGACTGGCGGATGTTCCTGCTGTTCTGGGGTTTTAAGGGCGAGACACTGCAACAACTGTTGGTAAACCCAGAGGCTGAGCGTACGCTGCAAGAAGGCAAAAAATACCTGCAACGCGCCATCGAACAAAATGCCATCGAGGTAAAAGCCCTGCTGCGCTTCCTCCCTGCCACCCGCCGTGGCAACGACATCGTCCTCGCTGCAGGTCGTGTGCTCGCCGATTCCGTCGGCGAGAATCAAGTCACCCTCCCCATGCTCCGCAGCCAAAGCCCCACGGGACACTTCCTTTGCCTCTCTGATTTCTTCGACGAGCAGCAACCTTCGCCCCTTGGCCTCTTCACCATCGTCACTCGTCCCAAGCACCAACCTGCCGACGAGTCCGATTGCGCGCCACACTCACACCTTCAGGTGGGAGAACGTCTGATGAGTCACGCTATATGTGCCCGTCTCACGGAGGCCTGCGCCGAATGGCTCCAACAGACACACCTCTCACCTCTCACCTCTCACCTCTCACCTCTAAGAGTCGCCTTCGGCTATGCCACCTGTCCCGACCACTCGCTGAAGCGCATCGTGTTCGATATCTTGGATGCCGAAAACAAACTCGGCATCACCCTCACAGATCATTACTCCATCCAGCCCTCGACGGCTATCTGCGGCCTGTTCATCTGTCATCCCGAAGCTCGCTACTTCTCTGTGGGTCGTATCGATGAGGCTCAGTTGGCCGACTACTGTCAGCGTCGCGGCATCAGCATTGCCGAGGGCGAACAGTTGCTATCGAAATACATCGCAAAAAATAATTCGTAATCCCGAAATAACGAAAAAATATGAAAGTCATCGACATCCTCAATAGTTCGCAAAAGCCTTTTGCCAGTTTCGAACTCGTGCCACCGCTCAAGGGCAGCGACGTCAGCCGTCTCTACGATAGCATCGACCCGTTGATGCAGTTTCAACCGCCGTTCATCAACATCACCTGCCATCGCGACGAGGTGGAATATGTGCCTAATGGTGACGGCTCATACAGGAAGATGACACTGGCCAAACGACCCAGCACGATTGCCATCGTGGCGGCCATCATGCGACGCTATCCCCATCTCGAGATTGTTCCCCATGTCATCTGTGGCGGGGCTTCACAGTCGCGTGTTGAGAGTGAACTGCTCGACCTTCACTTCCTCGGCATTCAGAATGTCGTTGCCCTGCGTGGTGATGCCATTCCCGGACAGCGGTTCTTCATTCCTGAGACCGATGGTTTCAGCCACAGTTCTGAACTCGTGGCCATGATTCGCCATCTGAACGGTGGTCAGTACCTCGACCCCACAGTCAAGAACGGACTCTCTACCGATTTCTGTGTGGGTGTGGCGGCTTATCCTGAGAAACATTTCGAGGCGGCCAATCTCGATGTTGACATCCAACATTTGAAGCAGAAGGTGGAGGCGGGTGCCGACTATATTGTTACCCAGATGTTCTTCGACAATCAGCAATACTTCCGCTTTGTCGACCGTCTACGCGAGGCGGGCATCACTGTTCCCGTCATTCCTGGTCTCAAGCCCATCTCCAGTCAGCGTCAGATTGACCTCCTGCCGCGCTCGTTCCATATCGACATCCCGCAGGCATTGGTCAACGAAATCAACAAAGCCAAGACCGCCGATGCCGTCTATCAGGTGGGCATCGAATGGGCTATCGCACAAAGCCGCGACCTATTGACTCACGGAGCCCCCGCCATCCATTATTATACGATGGCAAAGCCCGATAATGTGTGCCAAATTGTGGAAAAAGTGTTCTAATTTGGAGTTTTATTCTGCATAAGCCTGTTTTTAGCGTCTTATTCAGAATAAACGCAAAGCAAAAATATAAGTTTTAGGTATATCTTCTGGATTTCGCAAGAAATTTGGAAGATATTTCTTTTCTTCGTACCTTTGCACCGTCGAAAGATAGATAATCGATAAAAAAGAAACTAAAATACATTATTAATTAAAAAAAACGAAAGGATAAGGTTATGAGTAAGAACAATTACAAATTTGAGACCCTTCAACTCCATGTAGGCCAAGAACAGGCTGACCCCGCAACTGACGCTCGCGCCGTGCCCATCTATCAGACCACGAGCTATGTGTTCCACAATTCTCAGCACGCTGCCGACCGCTTCGGTCTGCGCGATGCAGGTAATATCTATGGTCGTCTGACCAACTCGACGCAGGGTGTGTTCGAGGACCGCGTTGCTGCCCTTGAGGGTGGTGTGGCAGGCTTGGCTGTGGCTTCTGGTGCAGCTGCCATCACGTATGCCCTGCAGAACATCGTGCAGAATGGTGATCATATCGTAGCTGCCGACAACCTCTATGGCGGTTCCTACAACCTGATTACCCATACACTGGCAACTCAGGGCATCACGAATACCATTATTAATGTGAACGACCTCGACGCTCTCGAAGCCGCCATCAAGCCCAACACAAAAGTAGTATATGCCGAGACCTTTGGTAACCCCAACAGCGACGTGCTCGATCTTGAAGGTGTGGCTGCTGTGGCTCATAAGCACGGCATCCCCTTCATCGTCGACAATACGTTTGGCACACCTTATCTCATCCGTCCGTTGGAGCACGGTGCTGACATCGTCGTCCACTCGGCTACGAAGTTCCTCGGTGGTCACGGTTCAAGTCTTGGTGGTGTCATTGTCGATGGTGGTAAGTTCGATTGGAAACAGAACGACAAGTTTCCCACACTCTCCAAGCCCGACCCCTCGTATCACGGCATCGTATTCGCCGACGCAGTAGGTGCTGCGGCTTATGTCACTCGCATCCGTGCCGTCATCCTGCGCGATACTGGTGCAGCCATCTCTCCCTTCAACGCCTTCATCCTCTTGCAGGGTGTCGAGACACTGAGTCTGCGCGTAGAGCGTCATGTGGAGAATGCCCTGAAGGTGGTCGATTTCCTCGCCAACCATCCGAAGGTGGCCAAGGTGAACCATCCTGCTCTCGAGAGTCATCACGACCATGCTCTCTACAAGAAGTACTTCCCCAACGGCGGTGCCAGCATCTTCACCTTCGAGATCAAGGGCGGACAGGAAGAAGCCTGGAAATTCATCGACGCCCTGCAGATATTCTCGCTGCTGGCTAACGTGGCCGACGTGAAGAGTCTGGTGATCCATCCCTACACCACCACGCACTCACAGCTCTCGCCCGAGGAACTGAAAGAGCAGCACATCACGCCTTCTACTGTTCGCCTCTCCATCGGTACTGAGCACATCGACGACATCATCGCCGACCTCTCTCAGGCACTCGACAAGATTTAACCTCTCAAGAATTTGAGAATTACAGAATTTATTTGTACCTTTGCACACGATGGGGAAATATATCTTAGCAGACAATCAGGAACTGACGCGCCTTGCGCTGATAAGCCTGATTAAGCAGGACGAAGACAATACACTCTACGTGGCCACCGACAGGGCTGGCCTCGTAGAGCTGTTAAAGGAGCATGAGGACGCCACCGTGCTGCTCGACTTCACGTTGTTCGACTTTGCCGATGCCGAACAACTGCTCATCATCGGTGAACGTTTCGCACTGTCGCAGTGGATACTCGTCAGCGACGAACTGACACCCGCCTTCATCCGGCAAATGGTTTATTCTTCCCATCAGTTCAGCATCATCTTCAAGGACGGACCGCTCAGCGAGGTGCGCGAAGCCCTGCAGACCGTCTCCCGCCACCAGCGTTACATCAGTCAGCGCGCCCTGGAGGTCATCATCAACCAACAGCAAGTTGAGGACGACCGCCCGAGCATCCTGACCGAGACGGAGACGGAAATCGTCCGCGCCATTGCTCAGGGCAAGTCCACCAAGGAGATTGCCGCCGAACGCTTCTCCAGCGTCCATACCATCACCACCCACCGCAAAAACATCTTCCGCAAACTGGGCATCAACACCGCCCACGAAGTCATCAAATACGCCCTTCGTGCTGGACTGGTCGATTCATCGGAATTCTACATATAGGAAACCTAAATGAATACTGTCTACTATCGTTAGACAGCCCGTACTCGGAAACCTGCAAAATACCATAAACGTGGTATGCGAATGACGTATCAATGGTATTGTGGGAATGAAAAAATCGCCGTACCTTTGCAGACGAATTCAAGTAATCGTAATGACAATATAACGTAATAACGAAACATTTTATTAATTAAATAAGGTAAGGATTATGACAAAGATTGCAAAACAGCTGACTGAGCTCGTCGGCAACACCCCACTTCTGGAGCTCAACAAGTATTCACGGGCAAAGGGTCTGGCGACCCCAGTGATTGCCAAAGTAGAGTTTTTCAACCCCGGCGGTAGCGTGAAGGACCGTATCGCACTGGCGATGATTGAGGATGCAGAACAGAAGGGCATTTTGAAGCCCGGCGCCACTATCATCGAACCCACCAGTGGAAATACGGGCGTAGGACTGGCACTGGTATCGGCCGTCAAGGGCTACCACCTTATCCTTACCATGCCCGAAACCATGAGCGTGGAGCGCAGAAACCTTGTGAAGGCCTACGGCGCAGAGGTGCGCTTGACCTCTGGAAAGGACGGCATGCCTGGTGCCATCCGCGCTGCCGAGGAGTTGCGCGACTCTATTCCCGGTGCAGTCATCCTGCAGCAGTTCGAGAACGGCGCCAACCCCGCCAAGCACTATGCCACCACGGGTCCTGAAATCTGGCGCGACACCGATGGACAGGTAGATATTTTCATCGGTGGTGTGGGAACTGGTGGTACCATTAGTGGTACGGGTAAGTATTTGAAGGAACAGAACCCCAACGTGAAGATCATCGCCGTAGAGCCGAAGTCAAGCCCCGTGTTGAACGGTGGTCAGAGCGGTCCTCACAAGATTCAGGGCATTGGTGCCGGTTTCATTCCCAAGACTTATGATGCTGACGTGATTGACGAGGTGTTCGATGTAGAGAACGACGACGCCATCCGCACAGGTCGTGAGATTGCGCAGAGTGAGGGGCTGTTGGTAGGTATCAGCGCAGGTGCCGCACTCTATGCTGCCATCCAGGTGGCAAAGCGTCCGGAGAACAAGGGTAAGAAGATTGTGGTGCTGTTGCCCGATACCGGTGAGCGTTATCTGAGCACTGTGCTGTACGCTTTCGAGGATTATCCACTGTAAAGTGAAGGAAAATTCGTACCTTTGACCATCGGTCAAGGCACTTTCGTTCGAAAAACCAAAGAAAATTCGCGTTTTCTTTGGTTTTTTGCTCACTTATTCGTACCTTTGCACCCGCTTTTCGCATCGTGTGATGGTGAATTAAGCAAAATAACTTAATTTTAGAGTAACACATTTATTAATTATGAAGGAAATTTCCGTAAAAGGTCAGAAGCGCACCGACACAGGCAAGAAGGCCTCAAAGCTGCTTCGCAAGGAGGGTATGATTCCCTGCAATCTGTATGGTGAGAAGAAGGGTGAGAACGGTCTGCCCGAGGCATTGGCTTTCACTGCCTCTATGGCTGAGCTGCGTAACGCAGTGTACACTCCCCACGTATATGTTGTCAATCTGAACATTGATGGCGCTGAGCACAAGGCTATCATCAAAGAGCTTCAGTTCCACCCCACAACGGACGCGCTGTTGCACGCTGACTTCTATGAGATCAACGAGACAAAGCCCATCACTGTTGGTATCCCCGTGAACCTGACTGGTCACGCTCAGGGTGTGCGCGATGGTGGTCGTCTGAACCTCTCTATCCGTAAGATTGACGTTACAGCTCCTTACAAGAACATTCCTGAGAAGCTGGACATCGACGTTACCGAACTGCAGCTGGGTAAGGCCATCAAGGTTGGCTCACTGAGCTTCGAGGGTCTGGAGATTGCTACCTCTAAGGAGGTTATCGTATGCTCTGTGAAGGCTACTCGTGCTTCTCGTTCGGCTGCCGCTGAGGCTGCTGCCGCAGAGTAAGTTAGCTAAATGCTAAAGAATGGACAAGTACTTAATTGTTGGTTTGGGTAATCCTGGCGACGAA
This sequence comes from uncultured Prevotellaceae bacterium, assembly GCA_902774925.1. GTDB lineage: Bacteria > Bacteroidota > Bacteroidia > Bacteroidales > Bacteroidaceae > Prevotella. The sequence continues at coordinate 101,332 of CACYKE010000003.1, forward strand.
TACGCCGAGACCCGCCACAACACTGGATGGATGGTATTGGACGCTTTTGCTAAGGCGTCCAATATCGTTTTTGAAGACAAACGCTACGGCTTTGTCGCTGAGACGTCGTTGAAGGGCAGGAAAGTATTCCTGCTGAAGCCCACGACGTATATGAACCTCAGTGGTAATGCCGTGCGCTACTGGTTGAACAAGGAGAACATCGACCAAAGTCGTCTGCTGGTCGTTAGCGACGATGTGGCTATTCCTGTAGGTCAGTTCCGACTGAAAGGCAACGGCTCGAATGGCGGTCATAACGGTTTGGGTCATATCCAGCAACTCATCGGACAGCAGTATGCCCGTCTGCGCATGGGTATTGGCAACGATTATCCCGTCGGTTCGCAGATAGACCACGTACTCGGCCGTTTCCCTGCCGAGGAGAGAGAGCGGTTGGAGCCTGCCATCACACTTGCTGTCGATATCATCAAGAGTTTTGTACTCGCAGGTATCGATATCACGATGAACCAGTACAACAAGCTGGGCAAAGGCCCGAAACTCCCTAAAGAACCTAAAGTCCCTGAGGAATCTCAACAATGAACGAAGCACGAATCGATAAATGGCTCTGGGCGGCGCGCATCTTCAAGACGCGCTCTATTGCCGTCGACGCCATCAAGAACGGACGCGTCACCATACAGGGCGTTAATGTCAAACCCTCGCGAATGGTGAAGGAGGGCGAGGTGGTCAGTGTGCGCAAACCGCCCGTGACCTATTCCTTCAAGATTCTGAAAACCATCGAGCAAAGGGTGGGGGCGAAGCTCATTCCTGAGATTTACGAGAACGTGACGCCTGCCGACCAATACGAACTGTTGGAGATGAATCGCATCAGCGGCTTCATCAATCGCCAACGTGGAACGGGCCGTCCTACGAAGAAGGAACGCCGTGCACTGGACGAGTTCGTGGGCCCGTCGTTGGAGGGATACGGTGACTTCGATTTCGATTTTGACGAGGATGATGAATGACGAACATTTAGAGCCCCTTCTCCAACCTGAAGGTATGGAGTGTGGCGTTGCAATGATAAGGGGCGGCTATAATGCAGGGATAAATATTTATAATCATCATGTGGTTAGACATTATTATTATAATAATAGGTATTGTTTGCGTGCTCAAGGGCGCCGATTTCCTGACGGAGGGTGCTGCGGCATTGGCCCGTCGTGTAAACATTCCTGAGATTGTGATTGGCCTGACCATTGTTGCTGCGGGCACGTCGGCGCCGGAATTGTTTGTCAGTCTGGTGTCTGCACTGAAGGGCACACCCGACCTCGCCGTAGGTAATGTCGTGGGGTCGAACACGATGAACTGTATGCTCATCGTGGGTTGTGCGGCCATGGTGGCACCGATGACCATCAGCCGTTCGACGGTGAAAAAAGACATCCCCTTTGCCGTCGGCGCCTCCGTATTGCTGATGTTGCTTGCCCTGAACAATTTCTTAGGTCGTTTCGACGGCATCTTGTTGTTGGCTGGCTTCGTGTCGTTTATGGTTTATTCCCTACGACAGGCGAAGAACGGACAGGGCGATGCCACTACTGAGGAGAAACAACAGAACCCGTGGCTGTCAGCACTTTACATCGTATTGGGACTTGTCGGTTTGGTGATTGGCAGTAACCTGTTTGTCGACCACGCTTCCAGCCTCGCGTTGGCATTAGGCATCAGCGAGGGCGTCGTGGGCTTGACCGTCGTTGCTGGCGGTACGTCGCTGCCCGAACTGGCTACCAGCGTCGTTGCGGCTCGCAAGGGCCAGTCGGCCATTGCCATTGGTAACGTCATTGGCTCGAACGTCTTCAATATCTTGTTGATATTGGGTCTTACGGCTACTATCAGCCCCTTGCAAATCGAAGGCATCACCACCATCGATATGGCAGTGATGCTCATTTCCGTTACCCTCGTATGGCTGTTCTCCTTCACGCGCTATACCGTTGAGCGCTGGGAGGGTGCCGTACTCGTCGGGGGTTACCTTGTGTACCTCGCGTGGTTGATTACTTCACTGTAACAACAATCTTTTTCAAGTCTTTGTCGGCACTCGACGACCCCATCATCAGTTCGTATTGACCGGGAAGCACGCGCATAGAGTTGGTCTTCGGGTCCCACGTCTCGAAACGCTCACGGGGCAGTTCGATGGTCACCGTCTTGGCCTCGCCGGGCTTCAGCGTGATGCGCTGGTAGCCACGCAGCGTCTTCAGGGGGCCTCCCTTGTCGGCACTGTTACGCAGATACACCTGCACGACTTCCGTACCTTCCACTTTACCCGTATTACGCACCTGCGCGCGAACCTTATAAGTATTGGTCAGTGGCAGGAACTGCGGCTTACCGATTTCAAACGTCGTATAGCTCAGTCCGTAACCGAACGGGAACAGCGCCTCGCCCTTGAAGTAGCGGTAGGTGCGGTTCTTCATCGTGTAATCCATGAAGTCGGGCAGGTCCTTCACGCTGCGGTAGAACGTCAGCGGCAGTTTTCCGCTGGGGTTCACCTGACCCGTCAGCACTTCGGCAATGGCCTGACCGCCCTGTTCGCCCGGATACCAGCCTTGCACGATGGCGTCGCACGACTGCAACTCAGGCACCATCGCCATAGCACCACCGGAACAGTTGACGAAGACAACTTTCTTGCCGGCCTGATGCAACATGCGCAACATATCGCGCTGCACCTTTGGCAGTTCGATATCGGTGCGGTCGCCGCCCTTGAATCCGGGTTCGTTGACCTTCATCTCCTCACCCTCAAAACGCGGTGAGATACCGCCTACGAAAACGACGGTCTTGGCGTTGCCTATCTGGCTGAGCAACTGTTGGCTGGTGGGTGTCGTCTTCTTGCAGATATCGAAGTGGAATGCCGCCATACCCCGATCCTGTGCGTAGTCAACTTGGATGCGGTAGTTCGTGCCTTTCTTCACCTTCAGTTCGGGCATAACTTCCTGAATGCGTTGTCGGGCGGACCATAGATTGACCAACGTGTCGCCATTGACAATAACACGCATCATGTCGTCGGCATCCACACGCAGGTAAAGTGTCTCGTCCTCGGTGGGAATGAATGTGGCGTTATAGCGTGCCGAGAAGTGCTCCAGCTTAACACCGGGAGCAAAGACCGTAGCTCCGCCATTGTTCAGATTGATGGGTTCCGACATGTGGACGGTGGTGACGGGCTTGCCTTTCATCGTCGTGTCGTTCCAGTAGACGGCCTGCATGCCTTTCTGTTCCTTTGGCGCACGCAGCTTGTCGAAGCGGCTCTCCAGAATTTCGTTCTTGGTGACGGCACAGCCCTGTATATAGCGGATATTTCCCAGTTGTTTGCGCAGGCCTTCGAGTATGGTAACGGTCTTCGTGGCCGAACCGCTGTAGTTGCCCCACTGCATGATGCTGTCGTTGGCATTCGGACCCATCACGACGATCTGTCCTATGGTCTGCGATTCCGTCGCAGGCTTCAATGGCAGCACGCCGTTGTTCTTCAGCAGCACCACACCCTCGCGGGCGGCCTGCAGTGCCAGTTGCTTGTGTTTCTTCGACGCGATGACCGACGACGGAATCTTCGTCCATTCTACCAGTTCGTCCTTGTCGAAGTCACCCAGTTCGAAGCGGGCTACCAGCAGGCGTTTCAGACTGATGTCTATCTGCTTCTCACTGATTTCTCCGCGTTGCACGGCCGTGGGCAGCATCCTATATGCCGAGCCGCACTCCAGATCGGTTCCGTTGTTCACGGCTTTGGCCGAAGCGGCAGCCAAGTCCTTCGACACGTTATGCAGTTCGGGCAGAAAGTCGCGTATGGCCCAGCAGTCGCTGGTAATCAATCCCTTGAAGCCCCATTCGTCGCGCAATATCTGGCGTTCGAAGCGGGCATTGCCGCAACACGGCTGTCCGTCGATGCTCTGGTAGGCGCACATCACCTCTGCCACGTTACCCTTCTGCACCAGTGCCTTGAAGGCTGGCAGGTAGGTTTCCCACAGGTCGCGTGCCGGCAATTGCTGCACGTCGAAGGAGTGGCGGTTCCATTCCGGTCCGCTATGCACGGCAAAGTGTTTCGCACATGCCAGCAGCTTCTTGTATTTCGGCATTCTCAGCAGGCTGGGCTTGCTGTTGTCGTACGGCTGTCCCTGCAGTCCGTTGACGACGGCCAGTCCCATCCGCTCCGTCAGGTAAGGGTCTTCGCCGTACGTCTCTTGTCCGCGTCCCCAGCGTGGGTCACGGTAAATGTTGATGTTCGGCGTCCAGAACGACAGGCTCTGATAACGTTCGATTTTACCCTTCTTCTTGGCTTGCTGAGCCTTGGCGCGTGCCTCGTCACTGACAGCTGAAAACACGCGGTACACCAGTTCGTCGTCCCATGTCGAAGCCATCATGGTGGTGATGGGAAATACGGTGGCAAAGCCGTTGCGTGCCACGCCGTGCAGCGCCTCGTTCCACCATTGGAACTGCGGGATTCCCAGCCGTTCGATGGCTGGCGACGAGTCCATCATCAGCTTCACTTTTTCGTCCAGTTTCAGCCTCCCTATCAGGTCGTCGGCACGTTGTTCAGCCGACAACTGCGGGTTTTGATAAGGTAACACCTGCGCCATCAGCGCAGGTGTTCCTAGTATCAGTAGTATAGTTAAGAATAGTTTGTGCATATTGTTGGGTTAAAGCAAATTGTCCTTCTCGATGTCCTTGAAGTACTTGTACGTAGCAACCTTCAGCTCATCGGTGGCAGGCTCGTCGGCCACGATGATGCCGTGAGGATGCATCTGCAGGGCAGAGATGGTCCACTCGTGCGTCACGGCACCCTCAATGGCAGCCTTCAGCGCGCGAGCCTTGTGGTGACCGTTCACCAGAATCATCACCTCCTTGGCGTCCATCACTGTACCCACACCGACGGTCAGCGCCAACTTGGGCACCTTGTTCACGTCGTTGTCGAAGAAACGCGAGTTGGCAATGATGGTGTCCGTCGTCAGCGTTTTTACACGCGTACGGCTCGTCAGCGAGCTATAAGGCTCGTTGAAGGCAATGTGTCCGTCGGGACCGATACCGCCCAGGAACAGGTCGATACCGCCAGCCTCCTTAATCATCTCCTCGTAGTGTGCACACTCGGCAGCCAGGTCCTTGGCATTGCCGTTCAGAATATGGATATTCTCTTTCGGGCAGTCAATGTGGTCAAACAGGTTGCGTGCCATAAACGAATGGTAGCTCTCGGGGTGCTCCTCAGGCAGTCCGACGTATTCGTCCATGTTGAACGTCAGCACGTTCTTAAACGACACGCGGCCTTCCTTGTTGGCTTTCACCAGACAAGCATACATACCTTCGGGTGAACTACCGGTTGGCAGACCCAATACAAATGGTTTCTCCTTCGTGGGCTTAGCTTCGTTGATACGACGGATGACATGCTCCGCAGCCCACTGCGACATTTTCTGATAATCAGATTCAATAATTACTCTCATAAGTCTAAAAATATTAAGTTTTTATTTCTTATCGCCTGCGAAGGTACGAAAAAAAAACGAACCCACCAAACGATGAGCCCGAATTTTTTTTAGTTCACGTCGCCTGGGTCGCCTCCAGTACCGTTGCCGTCCGTGTAGGGCGCGATGATGAAGCTGTAGCCCGAAGCCGCGAGGGTGTTGTCACAGATGGCCTTCATGACTGAGTACGCAGCACCAACGGTGCTCATCACGATGCGCTGAATGTTCTGAGCCATCGTCTTAGGATTCGACGGGCTGAC